>NZ_JACOOD010000018.1:0-88777 GCF_014287405.1 Bacteroides sp. NSJ-48
TATTATTACTGCCGCATAACGATTACAAAATTACACAAAAAAATATATCTAACAAAAGTGGGAGGATTTTTTAACTTTTTACCATAGACATTTTATTAGGGAAGCGTAGGTTCAACTGGTAAGTACAAATAAGTAGAAATGTTTGAACAACAACGTTTTAGGAAGTTGAAAAAAATCAAGTTTCTCTCTCGGTATAACGTTTATTTTGGCCAATATCTTCTTTAGTTTGGCATTTGAGTATTTCCCATTCGTGTTCTATTTAGCTCCTTATTATGAGTATGTAGCAAGTTGCTTATCAAATTCAGCCTCTTTGAGGGTCAAATATGGTTTTGCAAATGGTGACTGACAAGACATAAACAAGGTCAGCAGGATTTTTTACATAAATGGACATGAATGTATATAACCTAAAATAAGAATAAATTTTAATAAGGGCTGCCCAAAAAGAAAAAAAATGCAGTTGCCATCCTACAGATACTTGCAGAAAGGATAAAATTTACTTTTAGACCTTTTGGGATAGCCCTTATTAATACTTCAGATAAAATTCCTAAGGTTATATTTTCAATCCTTTGGACCGGGTTTCCTCCTTGGCATACAGCCCCGGATGCCCAGTTATGGTGTGATTGGCGATAATACTTTCCGATGGATTGCGTATTTGCGGTGATGTATCTTCGGGATATTGCCTGATACCGTTTCGCACACCTTTCGCTTCCGGTTTGACCTGTTGCCCTTCATGCTCCTTTTCGGTGATTTCGGGTGTAGGCGGCGCAAGTTCCAGCTGTATCTTGCGGTCAAGGGCGGCAAGTTCGGACTTCAACTGTTTCAGTTCTTCCTCCTTCTTCCACACCTTGCCTGCTATCTCCTGCAACTGCGGTATCTCACGTTCCAAGACCTCATTCTTCGCTTTATACTGGTCGATGATGGAGGGGATTCTCTCAATCGCGTTGAGGAAGTTGCGGGCGGCGGCCAACGGGTCAGCCAGCGCCAGATGCCCGTTGTTGTAGGTGTACTTGTAGTTCCCCTCGACCACGAAGCGGTTGTCGGTAAACTCCAATCCCTCTTTGAGTATCCTTTCGCTGACCACCTTTATCGGGAAACCGTAAAACTCTCCAACCTGCGTGTACAACCCTCCGGTCGTGGCATTCTTGGCTATCTCCTGCAAACGCTTTCCGATGACTTTCTCATCGGCGGAATCCACTCCGTCCACCTTTATTATATTAAGGTGATTGCCCTCCTTGTCGGTCTGCACCACAGAGAGGAAGCGGTTCCAGTCCTCCGTCATGGCATCTATGAAAGCTGTGTTGTTGCCCAGCTCGCGGGTCTTCGATTCCAGCTTGAACTCCGAATCACGCTTGCCCTTGTTGAACGACTTGCGTTCCCCTTCGAGCGAGGCGATACGTTTTTCCAGTTTCGCCTTGTCCAGCAGGTCGGTGTTGCCGGATAGCAACGCCATATATTCCGAGAAGTTCATGCCCGATTTCTCGTCCATTGCCCCCTCGTCGATGGTACGCGCTTCCATAGCACCGCTTTTAAGCTGGCTGATGAAAGTCTGCTTGCAGTGCAGGAGGTTGAACTTGTAACTGTCCAGTGATTTTTCCACCGCGTAGATTATTACGTCCACGTTGTTCCCGGCGAAATGCTTGGCTATCTCGTTGCCTGCTCTAACTCCCCGTCCGTCACGCTGTTGCAGGTCGGACGGTCGCCACGGCGTATCAAGATGATGAATTGCCACACACCGTTTCTGTGCGTTCACACCCGTTCCGAGCATGGAGGTGGAGCCGAACAGCACACGCACCGTCCCGGCGTTCATGGCATCTATCACCGCCTTCCGAGCCTTGTCGGTCTTGCACTCCTGAATGAAGCGCACCTCGCTTGGCGGTATGCCGTAGTCCTCCGTCAGTTTGCGCTTGATTTCCGAATAGACGTTCCACCCATCGCCCGGCTGGTAAGTCCCCAAGTCAGAGAAAACGAACTGCGTGCCTTTCTGCGCGTCGTATTTTTGATAATACTCCGCGATTATTTTGGCACAGTGGCTCGCCTTGTTGTCGGGGTGGTCTTCGTAATGCGGGTCTATCATGCGCATGTCGAGTGCCATCTTCCGGGCATAGTCCGTGGCGATAAGCATCTTCGCCTTTTCCTCCGTTTCCGAAAGCGGCAGTCTGCCCAACAGGGTGGCGTCGCCCGTCTTGGCGAATTGCATCAGCTTCTGTATGAAGTCCTCCTGCTCCGGCGTGGGCGGTATGTGGTGCAGTATCTCGTTTTTGTTGGGACGGTCCACGCCCACATCCTCCGCCGTGCGGTAGTCCGTGATTTCATTATAGAAGGCGGCAAGCTCCGGCACTTTGATGAAGTAGCGGAAACGCTCCTTCTGCACCACGTTGTTCGTCACGTTGAACTCAAAATCCGTTGTCTTCTTGGCAAATATCGCCGACCACGCATCAAAACATCGAATGTCCTGCCGTTCCAGCTCCTTCGGGCGCAGGTACTTGAACAGCAGGTACAGCTCAGTCAGCGAGTTGCTGATAGTCGTGCCGGAGAGGAAGGTCGCCCCCAAGTCCTTGCCCGTGCGCTCCTGTATGGTGCGGATAGCAAAGAGCATGTTCAGTGCCTTCTGGCTTCCCTCGCTGTTCCCCAATCCCGCCACACGGTCGTGGCGCGTGTTGAAAGTCAGATTCTTGAACTGGTGCGATTCATCAATGAAAATGTGGTCGATGCCCATCTGCTTGAAGTCCACCACGTCGTCCGTGCGTGACTTTATGGCGTGTTCCACCTTCTCCAATTTCGCTTCAAGGTTATGCTTGCGCTTCTCCAGACCTTTCAGCATCGCCCGCGATACGTTCTTTCCCTGCTGGCGCAGCACTTCGAGGTTTTCCTCCACCGTGTCAAGCTCCGCTTGCAGGATGCGCTGCTGCAACTCCGGCGACTGCGGTATCTTGCCGAACTGGTCGTGCGACATAATGACACAATCGTAGTCGTTGTTCTTGATGTTGTTGAAGAAACGCACGCGGTTGGCGGTCGAAAAGTCTTTCTCCGAAGCGTACAGAATCCTCGCGTTGGGATATGCCGCTTGATAGGTGGCGGCAATCTCCGCAACATTGGCTTTCAGCCCGATAATCATCGGCTTGTGCGCCAAGTTCAGACGCTTCATTTCATGCGCGGCGATGCACATTATCAGCGTCTTGCCGGTTCCAACCTCGTGGTCACAAATTCCGCCGCCGTTCTGTTTCAGCATCCAGACGCAATCCATCTGCGAGGGATAGACGCTCCTGATGCCCCGGCTTGCCAGCCCTTTCAGATTGAGGTCGGGAAAAGTCTGATGCGAGCCGTCATACTTCGGGCGCACGAAACAGTTGAACTTGCGGTTATACATCGTCGTCAGCCGCTCCTTGAACTGTGGCGACTGCTCTTCGAGCCATTCGGAGAAGCCGTTTCGTATCTCGTCAATCTTGGCGTTGGCGAGCTGTATTCCCTCGCTGTCGCGCACCTTGATGTCGTTGCCATGCTCGTCCCTGCCGATGGACTTCATCATGTCGGGACAGGTGTTGTGCAGGGCGTGTTTCAGAAGGTGCATGCCGTCATAGTTACGGTAATACCCCTTCACCAGAAACTCGTCCGTGATTTTCATGGTGCGGTAGCCGCACGCCACCGAAAACTCGTCCATGCTTGCAGAGTAGGCGATTTTCACCTCCGTGTCGAACAGCCGGCTCATGTAGGCGGCATAGACACCCGTCGGAATCCAGCGTTCCCCGAAATTGAAATCAAGGTCTTCAAAAGCGATGCGCGGCGGTTCGGCATCTTTCAGAGCCTCCAACGCCTGCTTCACCTCCGGCATACGTTCACTTTCGGGGTTTTCGCCCATCCAAGCCTCTATGCGTTCCGCTTTCTCTATCACGTTTCCGGCAATAAAGCGGTCCTTAATCTCGTAACCGGTTACGAGCGGATTGTAATAGATGCGCCCTTGCAGGGCTGTGAGCAAATCCTCCGCCGTACTGTCGGTTATCTCCCGCATATAGTCGAGATCGACAGTGCCGAACTTGTTGAGCGACGCGGACAGTGCTTCTTCGGGTGAGCCGACGTTGGCATGGCTCTCCACGGAGAAGGAAACGGGACGCTCGAAGATGTCCGCCTTGACAAACTTCCCGTTCTCCGCCCGTTCCAGCGAAAGGATGTCACGCCCGCCCGCGTCCATCATCACTAACTTCACGTTCTGCTTGGCGTTGAGGTTGCCGTAGCGCATGACAAACTCATCGTAACAGGTGTTTAGATGCTCTCGCCACGGGACATTTGCTTCATGCAGGTTCGATTCATAGCGGTACAGCCGCTCGTAGGCGTCACGGAGTAAAACATACTGTAACGCCTTCTCCTTCTGGTAGCCTTTCAGGTCGAGCGGCTGGAATGTCGCCCCGTATGGCGTGATGTCCTTCAGGTAGCCGATGTTATGACGCCCCCTGTCAGCCACCAGCGACCCTTCGCGCAGGTGCATCTCCGGCGTGCGGTGGTAGGCACGCGGCGAAAGGTCCACGACTTCTTCCTTCGGCTTCTCCGCTTCGATGTCGGGGAAAAGGGAGGTCGCCACCGCTTCCGGTGGGGTATCTGTAACGGCAGGTGCGGTGACTGCTTCCGGCTGTGTTTCCTCCTGCCGTGGTTGCTCACGGGGAGTGTCCGGCACGGCTTTCACTTCCATCTTTTCCGCCGCCGCTTGTTTCTCGTTATGCTGCCTTGCCAGTTCCCGAAGTTCCTTCCTGCGTTCCGGCGTCAAATCCATCATCATCTCGTAGAAGCCGTTGATGGGAGGATTGGTATCCCAGTCCAACGTGGCATAGATGTCGTCCGGGTCGGCAGGCTTGGCGGTGTTCTCCGTTTTAGCCTCCTTGTTCTCTGTTACAGTCTTAGGGGTGGTAGCCGTCGGCACAGCCGTAACATTTTGTGTGACATGCACCTGTGGCTTGGGTAGAACGCGCCTTGCCGAGCTTTCCTTTTTCGCCTCCTTTTTCTTTTTGGCGGTTTTCGGTTGTTGGCTGACTTCTTCCGTCATCCCCCAGAGATCGAGCAAGGATAGCTGCACACCGTCAGAATATTTCGGACGTGGCTCTATCTCCGGCTTTTCCTCTGTGGGTTGCGGTTTCTCCGTCGGAGTTTCCACCGCCTGCATCGAAGATGTTGTTTCCATCTTTATGGCAGTACGCTCCACCTCCTTTTGAACGGTAACTTTTTCTTCCGTTCCCGACTGCCGGATTGAACCCGAATACAGACGCATGGCGAGCCTGTAATGGAAATCCTCGTCGAGCATACGGTGCAAATCCCCGGCGATGCCTGCTGCCTTGCCCTCGTGCAGATAGACCATAGCGGGCTTCCCGTATGGGTCGGTGTCAAGTTTCGCCGTCGTATGCACGATGCGTTCCGGGTGGTGGATGAAATAGGCGTTGTCGGTCAGGTCGGTTTTCGTGTCCGTCTGTATTACGGTCATCAGCCGCTCGTCCTGCGACATTTCCTTCTTGCTGAGGTTCTTTTGCAGGACAATCAGGTCACTGCCCACTTCTGTCCCCGCGTTGTCCGTGAACAGGTTGTTGGGCAGGCGTATCGCGGATACCAGATCAGCCTTACTGAACAGCTCGTTACGCACGGAGGTCTTGGTGCTGTTCAATACCCCTTGCGAGGTGATGAACGCCACGATACCGCCGTCACGCACGGCATCCAGTCCTTTGAGAAAGAAATAGTTGTGGATGGCTTTCTGGGCGGAGCGTCTGCCGAATGAGTCGCTCCGCTGAAACTCAGGGTCGAACACGGCTATGTCTCCGAACGGAATGTTGGACACCGCCAAGTCGAAATAATTGTTGAACGGTCTTTCGATTTTCTCAAAACCGCAGGTGCGCGTTTTCTTGCCGGGATAGAGATGCCTCAGGATTGTACCCGTGAGCAGATCCTTCTCGAAAGCCATCACATCCGCATTGGGGTTGTGCCGCAGCATGGAATCCACGAACACGCCAACCCCCGCCGACGGTTCGAGCATACGGGCGGGGCGGACGCTGTAATCTGCCAGCACGTCCGCGATGGTGTCGGTTATCTCTTTGGGGGTGTAGAAAGCGGTCAGCACGGACGCTTTCAGCGAATCCACAAACCGCTTGTACTCTGTTTCGTCCTTGCTGTTCTCACGGATAAGCCTGTGCAACTCCACTGTCGGGGCGAACAGTTCGAGGTCGGATTTCGCCCACCGGACGGCATCCGTCAGTTCCTTTGCAGGGTTGAGGATACATTTCAGACCGCCGAAACCGCAGTACCTTTGAAGTATGGCACGCTCTTCGGTTGTCGCTGTCCTGTTTTCCCTGTCAAGGATGAATGCCGTCCGTATCGCCTCGATGTTGTCCCGCAGTTTCTGTTTGCGGTTAAACGCCATATTCCCCGATGTAAAGGACGGTTGCCCCCGTCAGCTCCGTGTAGAGCAGGTCGTAATCGGAAGACAGGGCGAAGTTGTCGTCCGAAAGGTCATAGACGGAGAACACGTTGCCGACAAGCGGCATGAGTTTCAGAATAAAGGCTTCTTGTTTCTCTTCCGGCACTTCGTCGAAAAACTCGCTCTCCACGACTTCACGGAGAATGGCGTACCGGGAATAGCGCAGCCCGCGCAGCAGCGTGTCCATCGCCTGCTCTTGCGCGCCATCGGCGGGATAGCCTTCGAGCCGCGCCTTTTCATACGTTTCGGCGGCACGGTCGGCCCGTTCCCGTATGAAAGCGGTGTCAGTCGCCTGTTCAAACTTGTTCGTGCGGAGGTAGTCCAGCAGGTACAGACCGTAATAGGAAAAGTCGGTCTGACCCTCGTTTTTCTTCTTGTTGTTCATTACTTTGGAGTTTAGTGGATTGATATTTAACGGGATAATTGATTGGAAAAAGGAAGAAAAAGGCACTCGGTATCCCTCCGAGTGCCACCACTAAATCCAAAGTATGAGTGTAATCCGGTATCGAAGAACAATTCATTACTCTGAACAAGTGGCAAAGTTAGTGCAAATCGAAGACAATACGAAAAAAACTTGTTTGTTTCTATTGTTGAGATGCAGCCTAACTTATCAAAAGTTAGTGATTATTTCCTTTTTTTCGGATAGGAAGACTTGCATTTCTTTTCCGGGAACACGAACGTCGTGTTATATTCCCCGTCAAAGGCGACTATGGCATCGAAGTTCTTGCCCTGCTTGCTCTTGAAGCCTTTGAGCGGCTTGGTGTGCCCGTCGGTGAGCAGGTCTTTGATTTCGTCGTCGGACAGGGTGCGTCCCGCTTTCTGCCGGAACACGGGCAGTCCGCACTCCGTGTTGTCGCAACGTACCACCTTGCCGTAGAACCGCATCCTGCCCGTGCCGCACTTGGGACACGCGCAGCCGGAATCACGGCTGCCGAAGAGCTTGTCGCACGAGAGCAGTTCGGAGGTGATTTCCCGTGTGTACGCCTCTATCTCCTTGCGGAAAGTGTCGGCGGGCAGTTCCCCGCGCTCGATACGTGCCAGTTCCTTTTCCCATTCGCCCGTCATGGCTACATCGGCGATGCGCATCGTCTTCACCACGGAATTGAGGGCGAGTCCCTTTTCGGTGGGAACAAGCGACTTCTTGCAGCGTTCCATGTAACCGCGCTTGAAAAGCGTTTCGATGATGGACGCTCGTGTGGCGGGAGTGCCGATGCCGCAGTCCTTCATCGCCTGCCGCAGCGCGTCGTCCTCAATTTCCTTGCCCGCTGTTTCCATTGCCGAGAGCAGGGTGGCTTCGGTATGCAGCGGCTTGGGTTTGGTCTTTCCTTCGGTGATGGAGGTGGCTTTCAGCGTGAGCGTGTCGCCATCCTGCCAGCCGGGGATGGTAGTTTCCTCCTTTTCCTCGCCATAGACGGCACGCCATCCGGCTTGCTTCACGACACTGCCTTTCACGGTGAACTCCACTCCGGCACATTCTGCCGTGACAGCAGTCACGTCCTTGACGCATTTTTCGGAGAATGCCTCTATCATTCGTCCGGCAATCATCTGATAAATGGTGCTGTCCTCTTTGGAGAGGAAGAGCGGTTTCTCTCCCGTGACGAGCAGGGCATGGTGGTCTGTTACCTTGCCGTCATCCACGCTACGGCGTGTCGGGATGGCTTTTGCCCGCACCTTGTCTTTCCATTCGGGCTGCGTGCCGATAAAGGCGAGTAGCTTGGGGATTTCAGCGAACACGTCTTCGGGGATGTAGCGGCTTCCCGTTCTCGGATAGGTTATCAACTTCTTCTCGTAGAGCTTCTGCGCGATTTCAAGCGTCTGTTCCGCCGTGAAGCCGTGCTTGGCGTTGGCTTCTTTTTGGAGCGTGGTCAGGTCGTACAGCAAGGGAGTTTCTTCCGTCTTCTCCTTACGCTCTGCTTTCGTTACCGTTGCGCTGCCTGCCGCCTTTACCTTATTATATAGCTCCGTTGCCGGTTCTTTCGACTTCCATTTCTCGGAGGATGAGAGTTTCACGACCTCGCCGTCGCAACCGTCTGTTGCGATATGGAGCTGCCAGAATGCTTCGGACGTAAAACGGCGGTTCTCCCAATAGCGTTCACACACCATCGCCAGCGTGGGTGTCTGCACACGCCCCACCGAATACGTGCCATGTCCGGCGGCTATGGATAACGCCTGAGTGCCGTTGATGCCCACGAGCCAGTCGGATTCGCTCCGCGCTTTGGCGGCGAGGTATAGGTTGTCGTACCTGCTGCCGTCTTCGAGGTTGCGCAGTCCCTCACGGATAGCCTTGTCGGTGAGCGAGCTGATCCACAGACGCACGAAAGGAGTGGTGCAACCCGTATAGTGGTAGAGGTAGCGGAAGATAAGCTCTCCCTCGCGTCCGGCATCGGTCGCCACGATGATTTGTTCGCTTGTGTCGAACAGTCTTTTGATGACTTTTATCTGCGACACCACGCCGCTGTCGGGCTTGTAACCTTTCTCCGTCCTGACCTGACGGGGGACGAGCGTGAATGTGTCGGGAATAATCGGGAGGTTGTCACGGACAAATCCGCGCACGCCGTAGCCGTCGGGCATGGCAAGCTGAACGAGGTGTCCGAATGCCCATGTCACGGCATAGCCGCCTCCTTCGAAATATCCTTCCTCTCTCTTTGTCGCGCCCACGATGCGGGCGATTTCACGTGCCACGGAGGGCTTTTCTGCAATGATTGTCTTCATGTTTTCTTGCTTTTTTGTTGATACTTTGGATTTTATTTTGGATTCAGTGGCGGACACGGGATTACATTTTCATGCCTTTGTTGTTCTTCTTTTTCGGCTTCTCCTGCTGCTGTTGCTGGCGGTCGTCCTTTGGGGCGGTCTGACCTTTCTGCAAAGGCTCTTTCAGGTTCTTTGTCGCCTCGTTGGTTTTGCCCTCGTTGTTCACCGCCACCTGTGTGCGGCTCTCGTTGGACGGGGCGACCTGCTGGGCGTTGTCGGGGTTCGTTTCGTAGCGGTACGGGCGGCCCTTCTCCGGGTTGAACTTGATATACATCGTGGCATGGAAGCCCTGCTTGTCGGTCACGTTCTCCAGTTTCACGGCTTTACCCGCCACGTAGTCGGCTTTCTGCTTGTCGGTGAAGTTCACGCCGCTCCATTTGCTGATGGGGCGGATGCTGCCGTCCTCGTTCATCCACGTGTTGCGGCGTTGCTCCTTCTTGGTCTGTGCGGCATTTTCCCCGCCTTGCGCCTGACTTTTCGAGGTGTCACCTTTGGCTTCCTGCGTCTGTGCGGTACGGGGCGACCTTCCGGTTCCCGGCACGAACTCCACGCCGCGCTGCTCCACGTTCACTTGAAGGGTGGTGACGAACTTCCTGCCGTCGTTGCGCTCGATGAGCTTGTCGCGCACGGGCAGTCCGGCGCGGAGCATGTCCTGCTCCTGTTTGGTGATTTCCGTCTTGCCGATGCGCTCCGGGATGCGCACCTTGTTTGCCGGAATGTCCGTGATTTCATTCGTCTTGCGGTCGATGCTGATGTAGGAGGGGATGATTTCGCCCGTTTCCCTGTCCACAATGTCCACGACCCTGCCGAGGTTGCCCGTTTCGCGCAGGTTCTTCCGGTCATCGTCGGAGAATTTGTGTTCCTTGTACTCATCTAACTTCTGCTCCTTGCGGATGAAGTGCGGCACGAGGCTGACATTTCCCTCGCCGTCCTTCTTGAAGGAGAGGCGGGCGTCCAGCTCGAATGATTCGCCGCCGAAGGTGGGCTTGACCTTTACCAAGTCGGACTTGCCGTAGTGGAGCATCTTCGTAAGGTCTCCGGACTTTTCAAGGTCGTCACGCTTCACGCCCCATCTGTCCTCCAGCTCCTGCCAGTTGATTTTGCTCTCGTTGATGGGTTGGTAGCCCTGTCTGCCCTGCGTCTGTTGCGGGCTTTCCTGCTGTTCTTTCTGTTGTTCCATGTTTTCCTGTTTTTGAGGTTCTTGTTTCTCTGTCTTTTGTGCCGCCATCTCTTCCTGCACCTGCTGTTGATAAGGGAAGGTGTCGATTTTGTGCGGTGCAAGGATTTGTTTGTTCTGGTACGGATGCTGAAGCAGGTCTTTCATCACGCCAAGCATGGAATCCACTTGGTCTGCCGCGATGCGGTAGAAACCGAAGCGGCTGGGTTCCTTGCACTGCCGGAAGAAGTTCTTGAAGAAGTTGTCCAGCACGTCGCCGTGTCGGTCGAATTGCAGGAAACTCTGCGCGTTCTCAGCTTTCGCAGGGGTACGCTTGGGTGTGTCGTCTGCATTCAGCCCGGCTACCACGCTGATCTCGCCCGTCTTCTCGTCACGGACTACCAGCACGTCCTTTTCGTCTTTTTTCTTTGCCATTTGAAAAATGTTTTAATGGGTTATTTATGAAAGAAATTATGGATACGAGCCTTGTAGAAGGCTATATCTTCTTTTTTGAAGTCCTTGATATGGTTGGAAAGGAATGTCAGCACATCCTCCTCGCTGTAATAGGTTTTCTTGCCCAGTGTCTTGTAGGGCAATGCGCCGACACTGCGGTAGCGTTGCAGTGTGCGCTTGCTTATCTGGAGCAGCATGCACAAATCCTGATTGTCGAAAAGGCGGATGCTTTCCGTGATAGTAGGCTGTTTCCCCTCAGCCTTCATCGCCAGCAGCAGTTCGTCCTGACGGTCGAGCCGTTCCATCAGCTTCTGCATCCAGCCCTCGAAGTTGTTTCGTGTGAGCAGTTCCATGACCTATGTCCTCCTTCCTTTTGGTTTGCCGCCAGTGCGCAGCGTGTGGTTGCGTTTCAATTCCTGCGGTGTCGCCGCGTCCTCGTTGACGGCACACGCTTCAAGCAGGCGGTCTATTTCCGACTGCCGGTAGCGGCATTTACCGCGAAGCACGACATAACCGATGCGTTGCTCGCTGCGCATACGCTGGAGGGTGCGGGTACTCACGTTAAGCAGGTGCGCCGCCTCGCGTGTGGTGAGCAACCTGTCGGGCGATGCCGCTTTCTTGTCGCCGGAGGCGGCACGGACGTGTGCCGCAATCTCCGCTATCTGTTCCGTCAATGACCGGAAGGCAGAACTTTCCATCGTTATCACTTTCATATTCAGTCCTTTATTTTTGTTTATTTTCATGAACATAGGCTGCGCCTCGGCATACCGTTCAAGCAAGTTTGACGCTCTACACTCGGCTTGCTCTATGTTTCTGCGACAAAATTCGGCAATAAACAAAAGGGGCTTTAACAACTCACTACGTGACTCACGTAAGATTTTTACGGAAGATGGCTCCGTAACCCGGTCAAACGGTGCAACAGGCAGCCTTTCAGCGGAAAACGGTACGTGTTAAGGGCTGCATCGTTACCTTTGCGGGCAAACCGATAATTGCATGAATATGGAAATAGTATCTATCGAGAAAAAGACTTTCGAGATGATGGTGGCGGCATTCGGCGCACTCTCGGAGAAGGTCGCCGCCCTAAGGCGCAAAAGCGACACGGGGCGCATGGAAAGATGGCTCACGGGCGAGGAGGTCTGCGGGCAGTTGAGAATAAGCCCGCGCACGTTGCAGACGCTGCGCGACAGGCGGCTTATCGGCTACTCGCAGATAAACCGCAGGTTCTATTACAAGCCGGAGGAGGTTAAGAGGTTGATACCGCTTATCGGCACGCTCTATTCGCACGGCAGATGATTTGATTTATTCACCCACTGAATCCGAAGTTATGATGAACGAGACCAACGATGTTTTTACGATGGAAGACGAGCCGATAGCCTCTGTGATGCAGGATATGCGCAAAGGCTCGAAATGGCTGTCTGTATTTCTGGAAAGTTACCGCCCTCCGCTGGACGGGGAACGTTACCTGACTGACGGTGAGGTGGCGGAACTGCTCCGTGTCAGCCGACGCACCTTGCAGGAATACCGCAACAACCGCGTGTTGTCCTTCATACTTTTGGGAGGGAAGGTGCTTTACCCGGAAACGGGGCTGCGCGAGGTGCTGGAAGCGAACTACCGCAAGCCGCTGGAGTGAGGCGGCCAACATGAAAAAGGAAACGGGCGACATTTTGTGGTGCTGCCCGTTTACTTTTTATATACTTGGGTGTTTTAATGACCTTAAAACCAGTTTTTTGATTGATCCAACCAATTTCTATCGTTAGAAATTCATATAGTTAATAAAAAGTTGTAACTTTGCATTTAACGCAATCTAAAAATTAATTGTAATGGCAATTTTAAACAACATTAAAAATGTACTATCAGAAAAAGGAGTTATGAGCAAATGGTTGGCAAAACAATTACAGAAAGATCCTGCAACAGTATCTAAATGGTGTAATAATCATTCTCAACCTGATTTGTACACATTTGTTCGTATTGCAAATTTGCTTGATGTTGATGTTCATGAACTTATTTGTCATACAAAAAAATAGTATCTAAAGGAATATAGATGTTTCACCATTTTTAAGCATGTAAATAAAGTGTATGAGCAATAAAATTTGGAATTTTGATATATTAGTTGATGATTGTTTTGTTAATTTTAATACAAAAAAGCAAGAAATAAATCCAGATCATAATGACAGGTTATTATCAGTTGCTAATGGCTTTGAAGATGGCAGTTGGAGATATCGTCAATTCAAAGAATTTGTTTTCAGTAATATTGCAGAAACAGCTTTGTCTGCACAAGAACGAGAGAAATTAATAGATAATGATTACGGTAGGCTTATTGAGGCTGCCAAACATTTACGACTTGTTGACAAAGAGCAGAATGGAAAGGGAAGTGAAATAGCGGAAATTATTCTATATGGCATAATGAAGAACCATTATAAAGCCTTATCTGCAATACCTAAAATTTTTTATAAACAGAATGATAATGATAATGCAAAGGGCTCTGATTCTGTACACATTGTAATTGACCCAAATGGAGGCTTTCAACTTTGGTTAGGAGAAGCTAAATTTTATAATTCTCTTGAGGATGCGCGATTATACGAACCAATAAATTCTGTTGAACAAATGTTGCGCAAACCTATTATGAAAAAGGAATGCGGAATAATGACCAATCTCAATGAACTTGATAAACAAATTGAAAACCAAACATTACTTAAAAAGATAAAAGAATGTTTCGATGAGAATACTTCCATTGACGAAATACTACATATACCTATTCTTTTATTACATGAATGCCAGATAACAGCAAGTACTACTGAAATGAGTGATGAGTATAAAAATAGTATTATTTCTTTTCATAGAGATCGTGCTCATTCGTTTTTTAAGAAGCAGATCAACAAGCTTAGTTCTGTTCATAAGTATTCGGAAATAAACTTTCATTTGATTCTTTTTCCTGTTCCTGATAAAACAAAAATAGTAAACTGGTTTATTTCACAAGCAAAAAATCTCAAAAATGATGCAGACGAATGATATATATAATACATGTTTAGATATAAGTAATGTTCTAAATGCTGGTGATATAAGTAATGCAAGATCCAAAGTAATTACATTACTTCATGAGATTAATGGTACTAACAATAATTCATATATGGAATTAGTCAACCATCTTATTCGTGAAGTGGGGCTTTTACCGTATATTGATACATATACTGCATCTTGGGAAGATCGGTTTGTATGTGAAGTTTTTAAAGTTAATATTGGAGAAAGAAAACCTTGTGTCTTACATACTGCTCAATCACAGGTATTAAAGAAGTTATTAGAAGGGAAAAGCGTTGCGGTGAGTGCTCCTACAAGTTTTGGTAAAAGTTTTGTTATTGATGCATTTATTGCGATTAAACAACCAATTAATGTTGTAATATTAGTACCTACGGTTGCTCTTGCAGATGAAACAAGAAGACGAATTTGCCGAAAATTCTCTCATCAATATAAAATAATTACAACAACAGATGTAGAACTTGCGGAGAAAAACATATTGGTATTTCCGCAAGAAAGAGCTTTTGCCTATATAGATAAACTTCCTTCAATTGATATTCTAATCGTTGATGAGTTTTATAAGGCAAGTACAAATTTTGATCTTGAAAGAAGCTCCACTTTACTCAGTTCAATGGTAGAACTCGGAAAGAAAGCTAAACAAAGATATTATCTTGCCCCAAATATCCATGAAATAGAAGAAAATGTATTCACTGAAGGGATGACATTTCTGCGTATGGATTTTAAGACCGTTGTAACGCATGCATGGCGGTTATATAAAAGCAGACCAAAGAATGAAGATAAACAGAGTTTTAAGACACGTAAACTTATTGAATTAATAAATACAGGTATAGGTAAAGCTTTGATATATACCGGCACATATAAGGGAATTGAAGAAGTAACAACAATTCTTAACAGAAATTTATATAATAAAGACTCTGAACTGCTTGCTAATTTTTCTGATTGGCTGGAATGCAATTATGGAGAAAAGTATATTCTTAAAGATTTAGTCAAACATGGTATTGGTATTCATAATGGTCAGCTACATCGTTCTCTTAGTCAAATTCAAATAAAACTATTTGAAGAACAGAATGGGTTAGATTATTTGGTATCGACCTCGTCTATAATTGAAGGAGTAAATACTCAAGCAGAGAGTGTCGTTTTATGGTCAAATAAGAACGGGGCTCATAAGATTGATTATTTTACCTTTCGCAACATCATTGGACGCGCAGGCAGAATGTTTCGTTATTTTGTAGGTCGTGTCTATATGCTTGAAGAGCCACCAAGTCAAGAAAATACTAAATTGAGATTAGAGTTTCCTGATGATGTAGTAAAAAAACTTGATGGAAATGACCCCGGTATAAAATTGAATAATGAACAATATGTAAAAATTCAACGATATCAAGATGAAATGATAGAACTTCTTGGAACGGATATTTGGCATAGAATTGAAAGAATACCACAAATCAGAAGTTGTAAACCATCAATGTTAAAGATAATTGCGGAAAAATTGAAAACTGATTCCAATTGGCCAACAAATTGCGATGCTTTACAAAACAATAATACATGGGAATGGAGGGATGCTTTAGGAGATATCATAGAAATTTTGGAATATCATCGAAAAGGACATTTACGGTATTATGCATGTGCATGTAGTAATGGATGGAAAATGACTATAAAAGAGCTATATAACACAGTAAAAGATTATGGTATTACATATGAGGATATATTTACATTTGAAAGATATGTATCCTTTAATCTCTCATCTATTATTGCGGTAATTAATATTATACGTCAAGAACTTTATCCTAATTCCTCAAATATCGCCAATTTTGTATATAAAGCATCAAATGCCTTTTTACCTAAAATTGTATTTCAACTTGAAGAATACGGATTACCGAGGATGATTAGTAAAAAGATACAAAATGCAGGTCTTATAAATCTTGAAGACGATTCTAAAGAGATTACAATCGTTATACAGGAATTTAACACGATAGGAATTGAATACCTTGAACAAAAAATACCTAATCTCCATTCATTTGACAAATATATATTAAAACATTTTATGAACGGAATTCGTTGCATAACGACAAATCAAAAGAATTAAATAATAGCCATATTATTACCTCTATATTTTTTGAGATATGATATGGCTATTTAGATAAGGATCCATATAGAAATTCTTTCGTATAATTTTCATTTGATATCTTCAACAGTACGCAGTTTTTCCGTTCTGTATAAACATCACGTATGTTTGCCGCTTCTCTTGTGAGAGAACCTTTCCTACCAGCCACATGCGGAACAGGTAGGTGTTGTAGGTGTTCAGCCGAAAAGCAATCAGAATAATGATTTCAGGCGCGTACACGTCCGCGTACAGCCCGTTTTCAAGCTGCATGTAGCGGCACACCTTGTAGTCGTTCAGCACGTCAGACTTGCGGACGGCTTTGATGACGGCGTTCACTGCCGGGACGGTCGTATGGAACAGTCCGGCTATTTCGGTGGCGGTCATCCACACATCGTTACCGGTTACGCTGACCGCCTTGTCCTCTATGATGATTATGTCACGTTTCATGGCTCCTCTTTTTTAGATGGTGCAACCTGCAAATTCCTCGACGTTGTTTAACCTTGCGGCAAGGTTTTCCATATCCTGATTGAGTTTTTCTTTGGTTATCTTCGCGTAAATCTGCGTCGTCTTTATGCTCTTGTGTCCAAGCATGGAGCTGACCGTTTCGATGGGTACGCCGTTGGAAAGGAAAACTGTCGTGGCTGCCGTGTGGCGGCTTTGATGCCACGTGATATGCTTGGTGATGCCGCAACGCTTGGCGACGGCACGGATACCGGCAAGGCACGTGTTATAATGCGGAACGGGGAATATCCTGCCGTTCTCGCATAGCCCACGGTATTTGCCGATTATGCGGTTGGCGATGTCAAGCAGGCGGATGTTGGACACCACGCCCGTTTTCTTGCGGTTGATGTTTATCCACTCGTGTTCGTCGAAATAGGTACGGATATTCTCTTCCGTGAGGTTGCGCATATCCGCGAACGACAATCCGGTGAACGCACAGAACAGGTAGAGGTCGCGGTACAGTTCCTGTTTGGCGTTTTTCAGTTTCCCCTCCATCAGCAGGCGTATTTCGTCTTTGGTCAGGAAACTGCGTGTCGTTTCCTCCTTCTTGATTTCATACTCGCGGAACGGGTCGCGTGTCAGCCACTCGTTGTTGATGGCTATGAACACCATTGTCCGTAGCGGGCAGACGTACAGCCACACGGTATTGGTGCAGCAGTGCTTGTCCGTGCGCAGGAACATCTCGAAGTCGGAGATGAAAGCGGGAGTAAGCTCTTTTAGGGCGATGTCCTTCACATGGTAGCGGATGTCGAGGAACTCTTGCAGGTGCTTGTAAACGACACGGTACTTTTCCAGTGTACCTTTTGCTTTCATGCCTGCTTCCACCTGTTTCTCATAGTTCTCGTTGTGCCGACGGAACACCTGCATCAGCGTGTGGTAGCGGTGTTCCAGTCCGAGAAAGGCGTTCTTTACCTTCTCCGCCGTGACGAAGTTGTCACGCTCCATGATTTCCTGATAGTGTCTGTTGATGCGCACCCGCATCTTGTCAAGCATACGGTTCGTTTCGAGTGCCGCCGCGCTTCTGCCCGTGACACGTCCCCCTTTGGTGTCCCACAGCTTCGGATCGACACTCAACTTGCAACTGAACTGCGTCTGGCTGCCGTCCACCGTGATGCGTCCCATGACGGGAACCGTCCCGTCCTTTTTCACTACCTGACGCTTGAGGTAGTAGATTACTGAAAATGTACTCTTCATCGTTCTTAATTTTTGGATTTCAAAATTAGTTGGTGAAGAGTCCGGTGTCGGTACGCAAAACGGGGAGGAACGGCGCAATCTTTTTTCCGTAACCGTATTTGTTACGTGAGTTGTGGGTAACTCACTATAACATAGTGTCTTGTTTCGCCATTCGTACCCGTTTGTCGCATTTTCGGACATGGTTACGAACAAGTAACGTTGCGGCGTCAAGATTTGGCTTCGGCAAGGATTGTAATGGCTTCACGAATTATCGCCACTTTAACTAAAACCCTTGTAACTCAATTCTATCACTATATCTTTCCGCATTTCACTTTTTTGTAGTAACTTTGCATTGTAAACCTGTTCCGGAAAGGATATAAACTAATTCAAAAAATGTATGTTCATGCTCTTTAAGAGGAGATTCTTCGAGCTCTTTTACGCTGATTTCAAACGGCTGATGTAGATTTTCCTTTTTCATGTTGCAAATATACTGTATTTAGGAAAATATATACTAAAAACAAAGAATGAAATCGGTATAATTTTGCTCTCTGAAATAATCTTTTAAATTATATATGAATTATGAACTTCTTAGAATTAGTAAAAGAACGCCATTCTGTTAGGCATTATGCACAGCAAGTGGTAGAAAAAGAAAAACTGGACTACATTTTGGATTGTGCTCGTTTGGCTCCTTCGGCAGTCAATAAACAACCGTGGACATTTATTGTAGTACAGAGCGATTCCCAAAAACAGAAATTAGCTAAGTGCTATCCGGCAAAATGGTTTACGGAAGCTTCTGTATATATTGTTGTATGCGTAAATACTGATATTGCATGGAAACGACAGTTTGATAATAAAAACCATGCTGATATTGACGGGGCTATAACTACTGAGCATATTTGTTTAGCAGCAGCAGAACAAGGGTTAGGAACTTGTTGGGTATGCAATTTTGATGTTGCGATTTGTAAGGAAAATCTTGATTTAGAAGCATATATTCAACCTATAGCAATAATTCCCATTGGCTATCCAATCAGCAAAGAACATCAACTATCTACGAGAAAGGAAATTAATGAAATTGTTTCATATATATAAATTAGGAAATGAAAAAGAAGATATTATTTGTTGTTACCAGCCATGATAGATTGGGAAATACCAATAATCCAACAGGTTATTATTTATCAGAAGTAAGCCACCCTTGGTCTGTTTTGATAAGTGCTAGGTATGAGATAGATTTTGTAAGTCCCAAAGGTGGTAAAGCTCCAGCAGAAGCAGTCGATTTGACAGATGAAATAAATAAAGCGTTTTGGGAAAACTCGGTTTATCGATTTAAAATAGAGCATACATTAAATCCCCAAGAAGTTAATCCTGTAGAATACATTGCAGTTTTTTATGCTGGGGGACACGGAGTTATGTGGGATTATCCTAATAACCAAGATTTAGGAAGAATAGCTCAAACAATTTATGAAAATGGGGGTGTTGTAAGTGCTGTCTGTCATGCGTCAGCAGCTTTATTGAATGTAAAATTATCAAATGGAGAGCTATTAATCAAGGGTAGAAAAATAAATAGTTTCACGAATGAAGAAGAAAAATTCCTTAATACAGATTCAATAGTACCATTTATGCTTGAAACAGAACTAAAAAAAAGAGGTTGTCTTTTTGAAAAATCCGGTTTGTGGAAGTCACATGTTACAGTAGACCATAGAATTATAACAGGACAAAACCCTCAATCTGCCTTAGAGGTTGGAAAAGCTATTTTGCAAGAATTAGAAAATCTATAAAATTGAAGCAATATAGTGAGTTTCTTTATTTTAGGATAATAAGGAATACTCACTATATTCTTAGTTATAGCAATTAATATGAATAAATTATTACAACAGAAGTTTTTTCGATTATTATCGGAATATTCTCAACGTAAAGTTTCTGCATCCGAGTTGATAGAAGCTATTAATGAATTAGCAGCCTATGTAGCCGATTTTAGTATTAATGAGCAAGATTATAGCGTATTAGTACGTTATTTCTCCTTTGGCTTGCATCGTCTTAAATCGTATCGAGTGCGGTTTGAGCAAGAAAAAAATGCCCTATTTGCACTTAATTGATGAAACGATAGGACTTTTAAACACCGAAATTCGCCTTATCGAATGGCGTATCAAGTACCCGGAACAGCTACAGCAACGTACCAACAAACAAGTCCTTTCCCCTCTATATCTCGCTGACAAAACAGCCCTTATCAACATCATGGAAATGGTAAGCGGTCTGTTCCTCTCCAAAGACATCGTGTATCAGAACGGTAAGCCCGCCTACTTGGTGGACTTGGCGAAAGCTTTTGAATGGCTGTTCAATATCAAGATAGGCGACTGTTACCAAAAGCATGAGGACGTGATAAAACGGAAACCGGGCAAACTGACCGAGTTTCTTAATGGACTGGCAGACCTTATCAGAAAGGAACATGACAAGAAAGAATATAGATAATCAGTGACTTATGATTTATTTATAGGGGATTCCATTAGCTCCCCCATAATTTCTTTGCGCCTGTTTTCTGAACTTTGCTTCATCAATCGATTGACAGACCATAATGTATAATCAGAAAAATGAAGCAATCATGTATATAGAGAATGACGATTTCAGCGTATGGATGTAGAAGCTGTACGCCAAACTGGAAGAACTTTGCAAGGATGTACGGGTACTGCGCAATGCCGACAGGGTGCTGCCCGAAGATGACAACCTGCTGGATAATCAGGACTTGTGCCTGCTGTTCAAAGTAAGTATCAAGACCCTGCAACGCTACCGGGCTATCGGTGCGCTGCCGTATTTCACAATCAGCGGAAAAGTATATTACAAGGCTTCCGATGTCCGGGAGTTCATCAAGGAGCGGTTCAGCGTTACCACGCTGCGCCAGTTCGAGAAAGAACACTGCACGAAGAAAAAGGAGTGAATTAAAAAGCCGGGGCGGTTCTGCTCCGGCTTTGCTTTGGCTTATGGCTTGCCCAGCTTGTCGGCTTCCTCCTTTAGCTGCTCGGCTTGCTCGTTCAACAGCCTTGCCCGTTCCAACGCTTCCGCCTGCTTCCTGCTGCGGTATTCAAAGCCTTTCACCGAATCGGTTAGGCTTCGGATGAAAGCGTTGTCCCGTTCCCGGCTGAACTTCGTTTCCAGCAAATCAAGGCTGTTGCCGTCTGCCTTTCCTTTCATCAGGATATAGCGGTATTTTATATCATTGTCCTGTAACCGCTGCATTCTTTGTATAAACCGCACATTCAATGCAAGCGACACAAGACAAATGATTATCCCTGCTGAAAGAAGAAAGAACTTGGGTTTCAGGTAGGGAGTTACCCGGTATATCAGTTTGTCATGCCATGAAACGGGCGTTGTTTCCCCGGTCGGTGTATCATCAGCCGGGAACAACACCTTTAACCGCTCCTTGAAATATCGGTGCGAGGTCACGATAAGCCCCTTTATATCTTCAAGGTCTTGTTTTTGGTTCTCGGACTGCCCTTTTCCGATACTGCCGATTTGGTTTAGAATCTCCTGCACCATGTTTTCAGTAATGCCGGATTTACCTTGCATTTCCGAAATGCGCTGTTCGATAACGTCCAGTCGGTTAATCGTTTCCTCCCGGCTGGCTGGCTGGCGTTACCTGCTTCTCCTGCCGTTCTTTCAGTTCCGTAACCATGGAGAGAAGCCCCTCCAAAATTAAGTTATTTTCCATGTCCTTATAATTTTAAGTGTCGTTTCTTTTTCTTTCACCGGGATTGTCGGGTGTTTCATCAGCCGGAGAGGACGGGGCGGAGAACAGACCGCCCAAGCCTGCCAGTAACGGACTGTCGGCTTTGCCCAGTGTCTGCGATAGCTCCTGAACAGGTGCGGAAACCGTCTGTCGGTTGCTTCCGGTAGTGTTCAGCCCCGCATCCCCGAAACATTTATCCAGCTTGGAGAAACTGAAACTGCGGTCTATCTCCGAACCCTTGAACGTATATTCGTCTTTGGAAAAGGATATACCCTGCACTTCGCCAGTCTGTTCCCTGTACTTGAAATGAATCCCGATACCCTTTTCTGCCAGCCGGGTTTGTAACTGTCGCCAGTTCCTTGATTTCCCGATTTCATCCTTTACGGCATTGTAAATCTCGTATTTGGATTTGTCCGGTTCTCTCAAACGGTGCTGCTTTACATGCTCCTTGCCTTTAGCGAAATAAAGCCCGTGTTTGGCTTTCAGCTTCTTGCATACCTGCTCGTTGCGGTACATGTCGTTCCTGTCCGAAATAGTCTTGCCGTTGTTGTCTATGCGGTTGAACACGATATGCACGTGCGGGTGTTCCCGGTCTTGGTGGCGCACGATAATATACTGCGTATTGGTGATTTTCATTTCACGCATGTACTCCTGTGCAAGCTGTATCATTTTCCCGTCTGTCAGCTTGGGTGCGTCCACCGGGGAATAGCTTAGCGCAATATGTCCGACAGGCTTTTTCAGGTCGGGGTTCATCCCGGCTTGCAGAATGAAACTGCGTATGATGTCCCGGTTGCTTTCCGCTAACACTCCCTCCGAATGAAGCAAGGCAGCCTGTTCCTTGCCCAGCACGTAATTTACACAGCCTTTAAATCCGCTTCCCTTTTTTATTTTTCCAATCATCCGACAGTTGGTTTATGATTTCGACAATCCTGTTTTTGAGTTTCACCAGTTCCACCGCCACCAGTGCGAACCCTCCGGCATTCGCCCGGTGCGCCAGTTGGTTGATGTTGTTGGCTTCGCTCGCCAGCTTGCGGATAGTGTCCGCATCCTGCCTGTTCAGCCGGGGCGTTACCTCTGCCGAAACGACCGCCTGCCGGACGTACTCGCTGACGTGCAGCCTGGCTTCGGTGGCTCGCTTCCTGATTGCGTAGAACTGTAACTCGGTCAGTTTCGTGCTGACTACCCGGTTCTGCTTGTCTATCCGGCTTTTTGCCGGGCGACCTCCCGGCTTGTTCCTTATCCCTGTCATGTGTTTTTGCTTTTAGGTGGTATCTTAAAAATTGTGACCAACGGGAGAAATTTTCTTTGCTGTCAAGCAAAGCAAGGTGTTTCGGTCTACCGAAACATAACCTTGCTCTCCCTAATCACACAGCCTGCCGTCGGTTCATGCCGCCAGCCTTGCAGGTCACATCCTTAGCCCTCTCTTTCTTTTTTCACCCGGATTTTGTCTGTTGCCCTGCTCCGGCTGGGATATGTTGCCGGGCTGCTTCATCCTGCTTTCAAAGCCCCGCTTTTCCGGCTGGCTTGCCTTTATCCCACGCAGATAGTCGTTCAGGTCATTGTGACCGCTGTACAGGTGTGATGCGTCACGTACACGCCATTTGTATTCCTGCCTTATGGCTTCAACCGCTTTCCTGCCTGCCTCGTCATTGTCAAGCATACAGTGTATATGACCGTAACCAGCCAGCGGATATAAGGCCTTATCTACGTTGGCGGTGGAGTTCAGGATAACGTAATCCTGCCAGTCGGTACAGGGCATACCCAGGCTTTCCCGCTGCCGGATAGTGAGGAATGAAAGATAGTCCATAAAGCCCTCGAACAAGAAACAGGTATCTCTCGGTTCTCCCTTTTGCCTTATGTGGGTGATGTCTTTCGATGTGCTGCCCTTGAAACGGGGATTGCGAAGCTCGTAACCTCCTGAATTATTCCTGAACGCCAGCGCAAAATAAGGCTTGCCACCGATGCGGTAATACATCTCCTGCACGTATGGGGCTGCCGTTCCGGGGGAAATCCCCCTTTCCTGCAAGTAGCGCATGAGTGCCGGATTCTGTAACGACTGTATTCTGCGTATCTCTATCGGGCTGGCTGCCTGCCTTTTCGTGTCCCTTTCGGGCAGCTCTTTCCCGTGAAAGGAAAAAGAGGTAGTGTCGCCCTGCTCCAGTCGGCAGATAGCACCGTAGGCGTTGCACCCGTTCTGCTTCATCACAAGGTCGATGAGCGTCCCTCCCTCGCCAGTTCCGTAGTCACACCATAGATTGGCGTTATAATCCACTTTGAAACTCGGTGTGTTGTCCTCCCGTAAGGGGCTGCGGTACATCCCGTAGCTTCCTTTTTCCGTGACGGGCTGGATTCCCAAAGAGTTTAGGTAATCCTTGATACTGATATTGTTGGCTTCCTTGTAGGTCATAATCTTTATTTTTTTATTTAACGATAGTAATAATGAAGCAAGAAGCGAGTAAGAAGAAGCACGGGACACTACTACATCTATCTTTTTCTTTTTCAACGGATTGTAGTACATGTAGTAACATAGTAATTATTTATCCTTTAAAAAAGGAATAAATATATTCTATATATTATATGCCGTTTTTTCTTTTTCCCGGATTTTCCAAAAGTTTGGGATTCTATCTTACTTCATACTACATAATTGATAAACTGTTGTTTATTAAATTGTTATGTATGTATCAAACAATATGTAGAAGCTACTACATTCCGGTTCTACCCGTAATCATCCCCTGTACGGGAAGCCGGAACGGGCTTTATCCTGTACCCATATACCGGATAATGGTTGTTGTTGATGCGCTTCTGTACCCGCTTGAAACCGATTTTCCGCAATGATTCGCCCAGCCTTTTTTCGGATAGCTGGACGGGGGATATATTACGCAGGTATGCGAGTACCTGTGCCGTTGTCATGAAGAACAGGGCTTCTTCCTCCTCTGTCGGCTTCTCAAAGTATTGTGTCAGCATCTCAAACTCGATTGTCTGTACCTCAAATTCCGCATTTGTCAGGTGCAGTTCTTCAATCTCCGCATCATTGAACCAGTAGCGCACGCCCTGACGGTACAGGTACATGATTTCGGAATAGACGTTATCTATGCGGATGCTTTCTGCCGTGGGCTTGTCTATGTGCAGCACCTTGAACGGCAAAAAACGCCTGCTGCCTGTCGGGTCGGTCAGGAACTCGTTGCCGTTTACCGAAGCCATGAAGCTGGCGAGGTGGGGGTATTCCTCTATGTAAACATCATACGGTCTGCGGTATTTTACTGCCGGGGTGGTGATAAGGTTCTTCAAGGCGTTCTCGTTCTGCTTGTTGAGTTCCTTTAGCTGGTCGTCAATGTTGATGAACAGGTATTCGGCTATCAGTGTCAGGATGTCTTTGCCCTGCGGGTCTATTTTTCCGGTGAACAGGTAGTTCTTAAGCGGTGTCGGGCAAAGGTTGTCCAGCCACCACGATTTAAACTGTCCCTGCTTGTCCCCAGTCAGCACCAGACAGGTATGATTCTGACACCCCGTGTCGTTCATCGCGTTGGCTACCACACCGATAAGCCATTTCGTGAAATATTCCTCCCATTTGCCGGGGTTGGCTACCTGTACAGTGTTCAGAAGCCTGCCGATATGCCCGTGTTCGGCAGGATTCAGTAAGGGCAGGGCGTTGAAGCATTCCCGTATGGGATGTACCTTTCTTGCGAAGTCGCTTTCCAGTATCATACGGATGTTCTCGGCAGAGGTGACAATACCAGCGGTTGCGTCCAGCCTGCGCCTGAACGAGTTCAGGACAAATTTTGTAACAGGCTGGTACAAGTCCGAAGAACCCGCAGCCCGGTATTCCGTCCGGCTCTTTACGGTGTTGAACCGGAAATCGTACAGGACGTTCAACATGCTTTCGATGCGCTCGTTCTTTGACTGCCAGCCCTCGATATGCCGTGTTTCATCACCTCTTTTCTTTTTCATCGGGAAGTCTGTTAGAAGCCGGGACATACTGCTGCTGCATCCACTTTTTGAGTTCCTCCATGTCGAAACGCAGGGTACGCCCACGCTTGACACAGGGTATCAGTCCCTTGCTGGCTAAATGATACAGGTAATTGACCGAATACCCGGTTATACCGCTGGCAACGGATATTTTGACTAACAAAGGCTCTTTTCCGTCCTGCCGTTCTTCGGGTTGTGCGCCCATGACCGGGGCAATCATCTTTTCGATGTTCTCCAGCCGTTTGAAAATTTCTTCGAAAGGATTATTCATAGGTGCTTGTTTTTTGAATTAGCACCACAAATAAAATAAGAAAAATCGGTAAAAAACAAAGCGTCAGCCGTTTGGAATCGCTTTGCTTCGCTCTGCACCAAATTAATGTCGGCAAATAGAAAACGGCTTTGTGTTCATTACCTTACTTATTTAGGGAATGGAGAAAAAACAGGTTTTTTGTTATCGGTTCGTTTCTTTCATGTTGTTTTTGGGTTGGTGGTGGACATTTTCGGACACGCAAGGTCATTTATGGACAGAGGGAAACAACCTATTATTCAGCATTATATATTTGCACCAGTGAAGAAATACGGAGTATTGACAAGAATAAATATATCGGTTATGGAAATAGTGACGATTGAAAAGAAAACTTTTGAGCTTTGGAAACAGAGGTTTGAAAACTTTGTGGGTCGTGTGGATGCGCTCTGCGTGCCTTTACGCAGGAAGCGTGACAAATGGCTGGATAACTGCGAGACCTGCCGTTTGCTGAACGTTTCAGCCCGGACGATGCAGACCTACCGTGACACGGGGAGACTGCCTTATTCGCAGATTAACGGCAAGATTTACTACAAGGCTTCGGACGTGGAAGTCTTTCTGCTTAATCAGGTAAGGGACAATTCTAAAAAGTAGGCGTATGAATTTGATAACGAAAGATTCCGAAACTACGCTGGTGCTGTTTTCTTCACTTGACAGGGTGCTGGAAAACGTGGAGTACGTGGCAATGAACTATCGCCCGGTATTGAACGGTGAACACTACCTGACGGGCGATGAAGTGTGCAGGCGGCTTTGCATCAGCAAACAAACTTTGTAAAATTATGGCTGACTTAAAGAATTCGCTATAAATATACTGTGTTGTAAAACAGATATTTATATCTATGCTTGGAATAAGAACAAAAAACAAAATATATTGTTCTTATATTGAGAAATTGCTTTCAAAATTTGGGAGTATACAAAAAATACAGTTAATTTGCAATACTATATATAACAATAGAAAGATGAATACATTAGTAGAACTATCTATCAAAGATTTTAAAGCTATCAAACGGGCTGATGTGCAGCTTGATGGTATTACTGTCGTGTCAGGTATAAATGGATGCGGTAAAAGTACAATGTCTAAATTGTTATATTATATATTTCGAAATGCAAATTCATTTGAAGAATTGGTCTTGCTTTATACAAATAGTCAGATTCGTCCTTATTTAAATGTCTTAGAACAGATTCAATCTTTACTGCTATATCGTAGAGATACCAGTAATTATCGAAGATTATACTTTAGAAATATAGAATTGACTAGCTTGGAGAACACTCATGCCTTTTTAGATTTAGTAAAAGATTTGTGCGCAAGATTTTTAAATTTGGAAAGTGATTTGCAAAAAGCAGGAAATTCAATTATTACTGAACGTTTACGTTTAATATTACGCTCAACTTTAAAATCCGGTGAAGATAGAGATACAAAAAAAATGTTAGATGCCTTAGTTGGAAGAATTTCTGAACATCTCACAAAAGCTGAGCAGTTAAATGTTGAACGTCCATATCGGTTGTTGAAAGAAAGTTTGAATGCGGCTTTTGATGTTAATTTGTCAAAAAGTATTGTTTTAAAAGAATATGGAGATGCTATCTTAGGAGAGAATCTTTCAAATGTTCCTTTATTGCATTATATAAAAAAAGTTGCTTATATTGACACTCCTATGGTTATAGGAATGGAAACATCTTCTCAACAACCAATATATTGGAAAGAATTGAATTTATTGTTAAAGCAACCACCAAGAAGAGGATATAAAAGAACTATTAATAATATAATTAAGGAAGATATAATTAAAGGAGATGTTTCTTTTGACGAAGATGGATTCTCTGCCGGGTTTAAGTATAAGAGAGAAGATGGGAAAGAGTTTGATTTATTAGAGTGTGCTACTGGTATTAAATCATTTTCGTTGTTACAATTATTGTTGAAAAATTTATTTTTAGATGAAAATACATTGCTTATTATTGATGAGCCAGAGGCACATTTACACCCTCAATGGATTGTAGAGTATGCACGTTTAATAGTTTTATTACATAAAAAAGTTGGTGTGAAGTTTTTTATTGCTAGTCATAGTACAGACATGGTTAGCGCTATTAGGTATATTGCAGAAGAGGAAAAATGCTTATCCTCTCTGTCTTTTTATGTGGCAGAGAATGAAGAACAAAAAAGTAATGCTTTTGTATTTCGTCCATTAGGACATGATATTGAACCTATTTTTGAATCCTTTAATAAGTCGTTTGAAAGATTAGATTATTATGTCAGTAAAAAGAAAAAATGATAAAGAGGTTGTTAAACGACTATATAGAGGGGAAAAAGCAATTCGTAATTTTGTAGCAGGCAATAGTATTATGATAAATTGCTTAGATTTTATTCAGACTATTTTGAAAAATGAAAAATACAAAGAAAAACAGTGTCCTTTTGACCAAGAAATTGCTTTAAATCTTGATAAAGTTGAGATTTTGGCTAAAAAAGGGACGCTACGAGATAAAACTGTAGATTTTGTAGTCTGTTTAGAAAAAGATTGGCTACTTCTTGTTGAAGCTAAATTGGAAGTTGAGAATGTTGCAAATATTGCAAAAACAATACAAGATAAAATAGAACATTCAAAAGTTCTTTTGCGTTCATGTGATAACTATATTCATTCAGAGGAATCAGTTGTTGTCCTATTAAATAATAAACACTATCAAGAACAATCTAATAAATTGAGGAAGCTATTAATTGCGAAAAATGTCAATATAAAACCTTATAGGGTATGTGATTTTTATAAAGAATATTTTATGCCTATTTGTTAATATATACTGTTTTATAATTTAATCAGAAAATTAGTATATAAGGGCTTAAATGTAAAAAAAGTAATTCTATTATATTGGGGTTATACTCTATACTCCTAATATTTCTTGTGTAAATATCAAAATTTGAGATATTATTGTTACATCTACTTTATAAAAGTTTGTTTGGCACAAACAAGCTTTTATAAAGTACTATTATCTATTGTGAATTAAAGCTTTGTCCTGCCGTTCTTCGGGTTGTGCGCCCGTGACCGGGGCAATCATCTTTTCGATGTTCTCCAGCCGCTTGAAAATTTCTTCGAAAGGATTATTCATGAGTGCTTAATTTTTGAATTAGCACCACAAATAAAATAAGAAAAATCGGTAAAAAACAAAGCGTCAGCCGTTTGGAATCGCTTTGCTTCGCTCTGCGCCAAATTAATGTCGGCAAATAGAAAACGGTTTTGTGTTCATTACCTTGCTTATTTAGGAAGTGAGGAAAAGACGGGATTTTTGTTATCGGTTCGTTTCTTTCATGTTGTTTTTGGGTTGGTGGTGGACATTTTCGGACACGCAAGGTCATTTATGGACAGAGGAAAACAACCTATTATTCAGCCTTATATATTTGCACCAGTGAAGAAAAACGGAGTATTGACAAGAATAAATATATCGGTTATGGAAATAGTGACGATTGAAAAGAAAACTTTTGAACTATGGAAACAGAGGTTTGAAAATTTTGTGGGTTGTGTGGATACGCTCTGCGTGCCTTTGTGCAGGAAGCATGACAAATGGCTGGATAACTGCGAAACCTGCCGTTTGCTGAGCGTTTCAGCCCGGACGATGCAGACCTACCGTGATACGGGGAAACTGCCTTATTCGCAGATTAACGGCAAGATTTACTACAAGGCTTCGGACGTGGAAGCATTTCTGCTTAATCAGGTAAGGGACAATTCTAAAAAGTAGGCGTATGGATTTGATAACGAAAGATTCCGAAACCACATTGGTGCTGTTTTCTTCTCTTGACAGGGTGCTGGAAAACGTGGAGTATGTGGTAACGAACTATCGCCCTGTATTGAACGGTGAACGCTACCTGACGGGCGAGGAAGTATGCAAGCGGCTTTGCATCAGCAAACGGACGTTGCAGGATTACAGGGATGCGGGACTGCTGGGGTATGTGCAGCTTCCGGGAAAAATCATCTATCGGGAAAGTGACATCATGGATTTGCTGGAAAGGTTCTATCAGAAATGAAATCTTGAAAACTATATGTAAAGCTATCTTATTTTCTATATTTATTGGCTTAATGATTAGGAATCAGCAATAATACGATTTTTAACATTATTGCTGGCTCTATAACTATTAGCCTAAAATTTTATTTTTAAAAGTAAAGGCTATGATAAAAGCTATAAAGGTAGATGTTAGTCCATTAAAAAGATTGAGATATATTTCAGCTTCGTGATATTTATCGTTATTATTCATCTCTAACAAAATATTTTTAATATTATCCTTTTTTTCTTGTATCATAATAGAGGATTGAGGAACTGTATTTAATGCTAAATCTAATTCTTCATAAGCATTTAGTAATTCTTTATAGATTGAATTTTTCTCTTGGTAACAATAGAATGTTTTGTTTACACAGATGACAAATCCTATGAATAATAAGACTGAAAAAAAGTATAATACTCGTTTTCTGAAAGAACCCAAAGAACCTCCTTTTCCATTATTATATTTAGAAAAAAATAGTATTGACATAATTAGTAACAAGCAGTCAATAATGATAAAAACAAAAGTATCGTTCATATTTCTATATATTTAAAGGTATTAGATAGCAAAGATAAGGGTAAAAAGACTTAAAATGACACTTCTAAATCTTTTATAGTTGATACACTACTTATTAGCGGTGTGTCATATTTGAAATGATTTCTTGAAATATAGAGGTTAAGATTGCAATACAGCCAGCAACTATGCTTTCTTTGAAACTGTGTTGCTGACTGTATTATATTAATTCTAAGAAGGAAATCAATAGATGTTTAAATTGACGTTTGGTGAGATTTCAATATTTTCTATTTTAATTTCTTTATTGGAAATAAAATCGAATGTACCTTTTCCATATAATCGTGTAGAAAAGTCTTGTTCGATACTGGAGTCACCATGTGATGCACCTAAAAGAACCTTTGCAGTAAAACTCATGTCCTTAAAGCTGAAAGTTTTGTTAGGTATATCGACATAAAAGTTATTAGGAGATATACTAATATCCCAATCTTCTACTCCATAGTTTCCTGGATTAGTATTATTGATTACATCATCCCAATAATTTAAATTAATTTGCAATTGTGTCAAAAGCTGACTTCTTATCTCTTCTAATTTCATAAATTAAATATTTTAAATTCATATCGGCAAATATATGCAAAAAATATTATTTTTCAAAAGGATAATTTCTTTTCAACGGCTTGCATATCCCTTAGTATCGTTTGGTCTAATACTTTCGCATAATGCTGCGTCATTCGGGTGGATGAATGCCCCAGCATTTTAGCCACGTTCGGCAGTGACACGTTGTTAGCCAGTGCGATAACCGAAGCGAAACTGTGCCGGGCAAGGTGTGTGGTCAGGTTCTTTCTGATATTGCACAGGTCAGCGATTTCCTTCAAATAACTGTTCATGCGTTGATTGCATATGACAGGCAGGCAGAGGCTTTTTTCCCGGCATATGGGATGTTCCTCGTATTTTTTGAGGATGGCAAGCGGAACCGGCAGCAGGGGGATGTTGCAGACAGAAGATGCCCGATGTCTGCGCTCTAGTTTTACACGTCCTTTTCTGATCCACCAGTCACCGTTGTTGTCCTGTACGAGGTTGTCTTTTGTCAGTGTGGACACATCGGCGAAGGCCAGCCCGGTGAAGGCGGCGAAGACAAAGATGTCGCGTACCAGTGCCAGCCGGGGGATGGTGAATTCTTTCTCCATGATGCTTTTCAGTTCCGGATAGGTCAGGAATACGGGATCGGTTTCGTCCTGTGCCATCTTGTATCCGTAGAACGGATCCTTGCGCATCCATTCTTTGGCCAGGGCCATGTTTGTAATACGCTTGAAGCATTTCATATAACGGACAATGGTGTTCCGGCAAAGGCCGGCTTCCGTTTTCAGGAAAAGGTCAAACGTGGCAATAAAATCGGAATTCAATTCATGGAACGTAATGTCTTCTTTCCCGTAAAAGTCAGGAATGGCCTTTTGCAGCTTTTTCATCACGTTGATGTAACGGTTGATGGTTACAGGCGCATAATCTATGTTTACTGCCTTTTTCATTTTTTCTATTTCTTCGTTCATTGTACCGAGCAGGGTACGCATTTCCGTCTCTTTTCCGAATACCCGTTTCAGAAGAAGTTTGGGCGTGATCAGTGCAAGTTCGAGCATCAGTTCCTTGTGCTTCTGCAAAGCCAGGGCACTGAGTTCTGCGATGTAGGCGTTCAGTTCTTTGGCAGTCCTGTCCTTTCCCTTGCTGCATCCTTTGGCGGAATCCCATTGTTTTGGCAGAACGCTCCGCTGTATTCTGGCCTCTTCGTAATGCCCGTCAATGGTTATACGCATAAGAATGGGTGCCTCACCGTTTTTCAGAAGTTTTGTCTTCAGAATGAAGAACAGGATGTTCATTGTTCCTTGTTTCATACTCGTTTCCTTTTAGTTGTTGGACATGTTTTACTTTGTCAACCGGAAAGGGGTGGAAGAGACGTCTTTTCGGTGGCTTTTTATTTGAAGGATATGAAAACCACCGAATTTTTCCGGAAAAACCACCGGAATAGGAAAAACGGAATTTCCTTTGGAAATTTATATTTCTAGGATACGGCGTTTTTTTCTTTTCGTCCGATCTCTTTTTCACCACATTCAAGCAGGTCTGCAAAAGTACTCTTTAGTGCCTGAAAGATGATTTTGTAAACAGTTGAAAGTAAGTGAAGTATAAAGCTAATGGTGGTTTTTTTAAGGGGCTTGGAAAAACCACCGAATGGGACATTTTTAAATTCTTAAATCTGCATTTTTTTGTAGGTGACAGAAATAAAAAATCCCCCGAAATTGCTGAATTTCAGGGGATTTCAAGAGTGAAAAGTTCTTTCGAGTGGTGCCACCAGGAATCGTAACATATCTACAAGTGGCTGTATATCATTACTTTTCAGAATCACATTAACAGCAATCTCCTCCTATTGCTCCACCGTTGGACTTCTGTGTTTTGCGCATTGTGGAAACGGATGATTTCTTGGTGCAAAGGTAGTGAATTAGTTTGGATTATTATCGTTCTTGTCCTTTAATCTTTTGATTTCTCTATCAAAATCGCTTTCAAGCAAGTCCATTTCACGTTTGCGATAGATAGCAAACTCCTTTTCTGCCTTTTCAATCGCCTGTTTATGTGAAATACGTCCTTTACCAATCAAGACCTTCCGTTTGTGTGCAATAATCTGGTTGTCCAGTGCTTCTATCCAGTCTTTCATTGTCATGGGATTCATTTCCAATGCTTGGAACTCGGCAAAGTCCAAGAAACCGGAAACAAGCAGATTCAAGCGTTGTAGTTCAATCTCAGACAAATAATTTTTAGCAATCTTCACATCATCTTTAGTCACATAATTACCCTTGAAGTTTGTCATACCCACAAATGGCTTTTCATTATCCACGCGATGATAGATAACTTCGGCTGCCGTATTCTCATGAACCGCATAATGCAGCTTGTTCTGTACTGTGGCAAAAAACATTTTTGTCATCTCGTCACGAGGGTCGTAGTCTGTCGCTGTGGCATAAATGTCCGTAACCTGTTGGTAAAAATTACGTTCGCTACTACGAATATCCCTGATGCGCTGTAACAATTCACGGAAATATCGGTTTCCTCCCTGTTTCAATCGCTCGTCATCCATAGCAAATCCCTTTTGGATGTATTCGTGAAGCCGTTGGGTAGCCCAGCGACGGAAACGAGTCGCCACCTGCGACTGGATACGATACCCCAATGCTATAATCATGTCAAGATTGTAATGGTCAATGTTACGTTTTACCTGACGATTGCCTTCCTGGCGAACTAACAAGAATTTCTTGTTAGTTGCCTCTATGGTCAGTTCTCCATCTTTATATATATTATCCACATGTTGGCTGATGTTCTGTTGTGTTGTACAATATATTTCCGCCAACTGATTTTGCGTCAGCCATAAATCCTCATCGGCAAAACGCACGGACACACGAGTTATCTCGTTATCGTCTTGATAGAGTATTATTTTGTTTTCTTCGCTCATAATTAGTGATTATCTTTTTTCTTTGAATTTGAACGATAAAGTCTGTCGGTAATTACACCCCTAAATATGTCCTCATTGAGAAACTCTAAAACACGGTTCAAATCTGCAACATTATTTGTTGGTAAAACCAATTCTTTATTTTCATTTATTTGGGCATTAACTCCGTATTTATTTAATAGGCTTGTTTTTGTTCGAGATGCTTTTCTCATAAAAGTTGAAATATTGTCAGTGTTCGACAACAACTTTATAAGCCGACGTGTCTTTATGTTTGCTATATGCTTTATGCTTTCGGTATTTACATTAATTCCATCTAATTCTCCAAAGGATTCAATTTCAGCATTTGTAGCTTCTGTAACAAAATTTATTAGTGAGAATATTTGATTTGCGACTGTATAACTTTGGAAATATAGCTTTCCCTCCTCGTACAACGCATGAATCTTATCTTCGACAATAAAAGCAGAGTTATTCATTTTTGCAAATACATTTCCATATTCAAACCGCAAGACCATTTTGCGTTGCAACATATTTTTCTTATTAAAGATCTGAAAATAGAACTTTCCATCATCGTAATAAAAGATGCTTTTAGGCATATCTTCATTTATATTGTATTCGGACATGTCAGCCTGATTACATGGTATACGAGCAAAATCTTCAGGTAAGTCATAATGCACGTACGTTATATTTTCTCCGTTCCGACTAACAATATTGCCATCGAAAACATCTTCTTCTATACCTTCTGGTTTGAATGTAGCCCCACTATTTATAAATAGGTTTTTAATCTCTGTTATTATCTCTTCTTTTAGAGGGATATGTTTTACTGTATTATCAGGCATCAATGCATAAAATTGGCTCATATTATTTTTCATTAATGATTAAACCCATATAATCTGTCACTTCAACAAACTTTTTAATCTCATTCTTATTCCTGATACATTTTTCAGAAATTAGTATATAGGTGTTTTCTTCTGTATATACTTCATAATAGCGATACCCCCATATTGAACAAAGTAAATTATAGTTGTTGTTATTATAACTTGCAATCGCAATAAAGCAGCATTGAAGTATTATGCAAACAAATAATACCATAAAATCAAGTTCGTCGGCAAATATTGTCAACCAAGGGATTATAGACGAAATTACCTGCTCCGCACTGTTCAGAGATAAATTTGAATAAGATTTCACTTGAATAGTTTTTCCCTCCTTGTACTTGCTAGATTTTTTACAAAGAAAAATTTTGATGCCGATAAGACATATTAATGTGAATCCAAAACTGATATTGATGCCCCACCATTCAAAACTAGTAGGAAATATCCTATTTTCTAGCATTTCATCCCAAAATCGAAAATAATTCGTGCTATCCTTAATGACACCTATTAATCCTAGTGACAAGAATGTTGGTGCTGTTACCGTGGCGGTGAACAGAAATTTAGAAACAAAACTTACCATCGGAAGATTATTTTAAAGATGAAAATAATTTGTTTATCTCCTCTTCTGTCTCAAATATGGGGGTTGCGCCGTACTCGCCATTAAGATAGCTGTTTTGAAGCATTTTATCAAAGCGCACATTATATAAATTATCCATTCTTCCAAATGAACTGATACCGTTATTGTCTTTTTTCATCAACCATATTTCATCTCTCCTGAATATCTTTTGATCCATTAAAGAACTTTCATGAGTGGTGAAAATCAGTTGACTTGAAACATCTTTTGAATACTTATAAAACAATAAAATTATTTGCTTAATAAGTGATGGATGCAAGCTACGTTCCATTTCATCAACAATAAAGACTTTCTCTCCTTGAATCAAGTCCAAGATAAGTGGAATATAATCAAATAAACGTTTTGTACCATCACTCTCATCGCCAAGCGAAAAAAGCTCGACATCAGTTTCATTCATTTTTTTATGTACTGTCATCAATTTCTTAGCCTTAATTTCACCATCAATCAAGTTGATTAAATACAAGTTATCGTCAAATCTTAATGCTCCAAATGCTTCATCTGTGTTGGATTTTGACAAATCTGCTTTTATTGCACGTTGTAAATCTTGTGGAATACCAAGTTTTTCAAATTGTACTTCTATTAATTTTACACTATCAACGCCAGTATTGAAATATCTTAAAAGTGCCCCAAAACCACGTTTTAAATCATTATCATCAGCAGCTTTAAGTAATACACCTTGCTTATACGGAGTATCAGGGAATATAATTTTAAGAGAATTTACGAACCAGTCTATAACAGAATCCAAATCTTTAATATTTGATACATTCTCATGAATGTTACGACTCATGACCTCATGAAGAAACAATTGTCTTTGTGGTGTCGCTTTTGCAAGAAATGACAAGAATTGTGATTCTTCTTCTTTTGGATTGAGTTTAAGAAGATATGAAATATCAAAATTGGATTTTTTTGTATTCCTTTGAAAAATAACACATTCATTGTTTTTGTTTATTTGCTTAAGCCATTCTAAGCTTATTTGTTCTGCATTGTAGCTAAAGCCATATTCATATTTTTTGTTTCCACAAAGTATATGATAAATAATGGTTGTATCTTTTTTCTTATTTTCCGAGCTCAAACGAAAGGGGTAAAAATCTATTAAATCATCTGTACGAGTACCCCTTAAAACAAGTTTTTTACCTAACTCTATCGCCTTGACAAAATTGCTCTTTCCGCCAGCATTTGCTCCAAACACTGCTGCTGATTTTAGCACCCACTGTCCTTTAGTCGGCTCCATTTTATGGTCCTTTTTCAAAGAACCTTTGTTGGGCTGAAGGAGTAATATTTCTTTATCCTTAAAGGATAGGAAATTTTCTATTGTGAACTGTTGTAGCATAAGTATTGACTAAATAAGTTGTTTAACACTGCAAATATAGTGATATTTTCTCATTTGCACAATATATTACGTATGATTTTGTGATATATAGTATTTACAATGTGATTTTTTCTCATCTTGAATATATAATACTGAAAAAGTTTGTATATTTGCATCGTGAATTCGAAATTAAGACCCTGGTGAAGGACCAGAGAGTTCACACTCTTGTATTATGTACAGAATATTTATTTCGCATTCGTGGTCATATTCAAGCGATTATGACAAAATTGAATTATTTTTACGTCAAGAAGGTATTCGCTTTTACAACCATTCTGTCCCCCAGAATGACCCCATTCATACAAATGGCTCAGACAAGCAATTATCTGATGCAATAGAAGCAAAAGTTAAAGGGTGTAGTTGTGTCATTATCCTTGCTGGAGTATATGCCACTTATAGCAAGTGGATTAACAAAGAAATTGAAATGGCACAGAAATATCGCAAACCAATTATTGCGGTTCAACCATGGGGGGCAGAACGCACATCTTCTGTTGTGAAAAATGTAGCTGATGTCATTGTTGGCTGGAATGCCAAATCCGTCGCAAACGCGGTTCGAGAATATGCTATATATCAATACCTTTAACACAGAGGCCGTATGAAAAAAGCACTGTTAATTGGAATCAATGATTATCCTGCGGGAAATGAACTGACAGGATGTATAGAGGATATCAATAACGTTAAAGCTGTAATTGAACGACATGGCGATGGTTCTCCGAATTTTGGAGTTAAAATGATGCCAAATGTACAGACTTCAGGAGAAGTAATGGAGGCTATTCAAAAACTTTTTGCTGGAGATAATGATACAGCTCTTTTATATTTCTCTGGGCACGGTTACGCAAATAACACAGGAGCAGAGATTGTTATGCCACAGGACATATCCACTCCCGGTCTGTACTATACAGGAATACAGATGTCAACTATAATGAATATTGTCAATAATTCTCATGTTCATAACAAAGTTGTAATCTTAGACTGCTGTCATTCTGGAAATATGGGGAAGTATAATCTTCAAGATGCTGGCAGCATTTTAAATACAGGAGTTTCTATTCTAACAGCTTGTCGTGAAGATGAAGTTGCGATGGAAGCTGGTGGCCATGGCCTTTTCACAGAGTTACTCTGCGCTGGACTTAATGGAGGAGCATCAGATTTCTGTGGGAATATTACTATAGGTGGTGTGTATGCATACATTGATCGTTCTTTTGGACCATGGGACCAAAGACCAGTCTTTAAAACCAATGTTACAGAATTTGCACCATTACGTAAAGTAGAACCACAAGTGTCGTTGTCAGTCATTCGTGAACTAACAAACTTGTTTGTGGATCCGAATAAAGATATAGCACTAGATCCATCTTTCGAGGACACAAACGACCCGTCTGTGCATCATGAATACGTAATACCCTATGCAGACCTAAATAATGTTAAGAAATTTAAACTGCTGCAAAAACTACAAAGCATAGGATTTGTGAAACCTATAGATGAAGAATTTATGTACTTTGCAGCAATGCATAGTACCGGATGTAAGTTAACAGAGTTAGGAAAATATTATTGGAGATTAGTAAACGAAGGAAGAATTTAATTTGAATATGGAATATTTTAGCGAGGCACATTTTCGTGCCATAACGAACAGAATGTCTCTTTACGAGCAACGCACATACAGCGATAATTATCAAGGATTACCAATGAATGAGCAGTTTGATATATTTCTTTCTTACAACATTTCCGATTCGGATGTTGTAAAAGGTATATTTTATGCTTTATCAAACATGGGATTCAAGGTCTATCTTGACTGTATTGTCGATGCTAACATGAAAAGAAATGAGACAGATAAAAATACTGCGAAAAGGATACAGCAAAGATTAAAGAATAGCAAATCTTTAATTTACGCTCAATCGCCTGATGCTGGAAAAAGTAATTGGATGCCATGGGAATTAGGGGTAGTAGATGGACATACAGGCAAATGTATGATTATGCCTGTTACGAAAGATGCTAAGCCTGTAAGTCCTCGGCGTGAATATCTACTTCTTTATCCTTACATTATGCCTTATGGAATTAGAGAAGAAATGAGAGTTTTCACAGAGCAATATTCTATTTATGGGGAAGATATTAATTCGTATATACGGAAATAATTTGTAACATCAAGCAGTGTGTTCTCGACTGCATAATTCGAGATGTGCATAATAAGGAAGAATATGGCAACAAATCCACCGTCTGGAGACGGACATCGCAATGGCGCAGTGAAAAATCGTTCACAGGTTTTTAATCCCAAAACAGAACAATGGGTAAAAAGAGATAAAGATACCGGGCGTTTCATGGATGTCAAACAAGATGGTACCCCGTTTAAGGGTGTGCGAAAAGAAAAGTGAGTTTTTAACGAGGGCAAGAGTTTGATACTTGCCCTTGTTTACTGCTTATGGTTACAATTTACAATTCAATTCCATATTCTTTCATCTTTTTATACAGCGTTGTCCTGCCTATTCCCAACAACTTGGCAGCAAGATGTCTCTTTCCCTTCGCCTGCTCTAAGGCACGGATAATCCGTTCTTTCTCTTCTGCTTCACTTTTGAGAGCGAAGCTGGAAGGAAAGGAAGATAGCTGTTCTCTGCCTAACTCCAAATCGTTATCAGTTATCATGTTGCCTTCCGCGTGCAGGACAGCCGTCTGTATCTTTTGTTTTAATTCACGGACGTTGCCCGGCCACGGATAGGCAAGCAGGATGTTATTGGCGGAAGCATTGAATCCTTTGATGTTACGCTCCAGTTCCTTGTTCGCCAGTCCGAGAAAGAACTCCGCCAACGGCAATATGTCCTCTTGACAGTCACGCAAGGGTGGTACGGTTATCGTGTATTCTTTCAGGCGATAGAGCAAGTCCTCACGGAAACGCTTTTCGGTGACGGCTTTCTGCAAGTCGTCGTTAGTAGCCGCCACGATACGTACGTCGGCGGTCTTGTCCTCTTTCGCTCCTATCGGACGATAGCGGTGTTCCTGTATGACACGGAGTAACATACGCTGCATTTCCATCGGAAGGTTGCCCACTTCGTCAAGGAACAATGTGCCGCCTTCGGCTTCCTGAAAATACCCCACATGGGCAGAATCTGCTCCCGTAAATGCCCCTTTGACGTGTCCGAAGAAGGCGGACTGTGCCAATGTCGGGGACAACGCTCCACAGTCCACCGTTACGAAAGGTTTTTCCGCACGTTTGCTTTGGGTATGCACATAACGGGCGATGTGTTCCTTGCCCGTGCCGTTCTCTCCGCATATCAGCACTCCCAAACGGGTGGGCGCAACCAACCGGACACGCCGCTTGATTTCCTGATATGCCGCTCCCTGACGGACGAATATTGGCACCTGCCCCTGCCTTTTCTGTTCCTGTGCCTTGTGCAGTAAACGGATGAGAGGGACAAGCCTGTCCTCCACCAACAGTTTGGGGATATAATCGGCAGAGCCGAGTTTCATACTTTCCACCGCCGTATGCACCTCGGCATAGTCGGTCATGACGATAAACGGTTGCGGCTTTTCCTCCTTGCGCATCCATCGTAACAGGTCGATACCCTCTCCGTCAGGCAGACGAAGGTCGGCAAGCACGATGTATTCCTCTCCGGCTTTCATCAACAATTTCTTGGCGGTGGAAAGCCGATACGCCTGTGCGGTGTCGAAACCGCCTTTCTTCAAAAGGTTGCAGATATAATCGTTATATACGGGATTGTCCTCTACCACTATTACTTTCATTGCTTGTCCTCCTTTCGTGTTTTAGCTTGTCCCACTATCTTGTTACCCATAGCCAACATTGCATCTATGGCTTTGCTGATTTCTTCGTCCGCACAATTCTCCTCCATACGCAATAGGCGGTGCAGCTCCCTGAGTGGTTTGTCTGCACGGATTACCGCCCACGAACTGCGCAAACGATGTACCTGTATATCCAAAGCCTTGCGGCAAGCATTGCCCCAGCTTCCTTTATGGCTTGCATATCCTTTTCCGTCTCGGTTATCAGCTTGTCGAGCATTGCCACCTTGTCGCCATACGCCAACAAGGATGTCAGGTCGGGCTGTTCCTCCTTGTCAGACAGCAAGGGGGAAAGGCATTTCTCCGACACCGCCATCAGTTCCGACAGGTCAAACGGTTTGAACAGGCAGGCGGAAAAGCCTTGTGACAGCAGTTCTTCTTCGGTACAGCTTCCCGATGCCGTAGCGACTACCACAGGAATGGTCTTCGAGTTACCGATGTCCGATGAACGGAGAAGTTCCAACACCTCGTAGCCGTTCGTTTCCGGCATCTTCAAGTCGGTAATCAGCAGGTCGTAGTCATTTGTACGTATGGCTTCCATAAGGTCGCCCGTATTGTTGCATATCTCGCAATGGATGCCGTAATGAGCATACATATCCCTTGCCATCGAAAGAAGAATGTCGTTGTCGTCCAACATAATGACCGAATATGAGCGTTCAAAGTATGGCTCTTGATATTGCTCTTGCATTTTCTTCTTTTCGATGCCAGCAATATCAGCGGTTTGCATGGGTAATTCTATTGTGAAACGACTGCCTTTGCCTTTCTCGCTGTCCAACCGGATTGTACCGTCCAACATATCCACGATACGTTTCACTATCGACAAGCCCAATCCGAAACCGTCCTGTGTGGCGGCATTGGAGAGACGTTCAAATGCACCAAACACACGTTGCTGTTCTTCTCCACTCATTCCGTTGCCTGTATCTTCAACTACAATAGAAAGAACACTACCGTTATATTCCATACGAAACGATACGTTTCCGCTTTGCGTGAACTTGACAGCATTGGATAAAAGATTGCCGCAGACCTGCATGATGCGCTCCTTGTCACCCATCAGGATAACATCATCGCAACATTCCACCGTAAAACGCAAGTCTTTTGCTTCCGCCAAAGGAATAAATTCTGTCAATAAAGCGTCTGCCATGCCCTGCAATCGAAACGGGGCGCTATTCGCATTCTCCTTTCCACTATCCAGCCGGAAAAAGTCAAGTAATGTGTTCAACATGGCAATCATCCTACCGGCTGCCTGTAAGATACTTTCTGCATAGCGGCTTATGTTGTCCGTATCGTGTCCTTGTATCAGTTCCGCATAGCCGTGTATGGCTGTCAGCGGTGTGCGCAGTTCATGGGTAATGGTGTGCATGGCTTTCTTGCGGGAGGAAATCAGTTCCTTGTTTTGCATATCTGATTCATAGAGTTGCTTTATCAGGCTGACTGTCTTTGATTTATACCGTATAATACGGCGTATATCCCTGTGAATAATGATATAAGAAACAACCAAAAGAAGAAAGAGACAACCTGTCAGACTGCCGATTTGCAGGAACGAACGTTCACGCATGGCGGTTATTTCCATCTCACGCCCTTGCAAGTCACTTTCTATTTTCCTGTCCATCTGCCCGATAAGCGATTGCAGTTGTCGGTTCAGCTTATTGTTACGCATGGCGAGGCTGTTGGTTTGTGCTGCTAAACGGCGGCTTTGTGCCTGTTGTTGTGCTATCTCCTTGCTGTTCAGTGCATGGAGCATGTTAGTCGTGGCGGTTGTTTTCGGCTTTTCTTTTTTGCCAAACAAACCTAAGAAACCTTTACGTTTCGACTTCTGTGGTTGTTCCTGTGCGCTTCTTGCCGCAATGACGGGTACACGCTCGGCAATCCTCTGGTTCAAACTTTCCTGTTCATCTAATACTTCCACAATGCCCTGAAGTAACCTTTCCTTGCTTTCCAACAAGTGGCGCACACTGTCTATTTGTCTTGCTGGATAAACCGTTTTGAAACGGCATAGCATACTGTCCACTGCCATACGCCGAATATGGTAATGCTCCAAATCCTCGTCTTCCCACTCCAACACACTTTCGCCCAAAAGAGAAAGCCCGGTCATTTCACCGTAAACATGATGTATTTCTTGGCGGAAGTTGTTTATCCGTTGGTTCTCCGTTTCCAATGCCTCAATCTCTTTCCATTCATAATGCCACAGATACATGATCCCACCTGCCAACAGGCACATCAACAGGTAACCAGCGGCAACCAGTATGCGGAGAAATCTCGTACTCATGAAATTCAGTTTCATTCATATATTCTTTTTATCAAACAGCCCGCAAATTTCTTTGACTCATGGGCAGTGCCTCTTATTTCCTTTTCTTTCACCCTTGATTTGTCAATGTCTGACTTTGATAATTGCGAAGCGCCGCTTCGTTTTTTACCTGCATCCTCCACCCAAAGCATGGTAGAGGTTGATGATTCCCTGTATCTCGCCAAACCTGTCCTGCGCCTGTGCTTGTTCTGCGCTCAGCAGGGATTGTTGTGTTGTAAGCACTTCCAGATAGCTGGTGGAAGAATGGCTCATCAGCAGTTCTGTCTTTCGCACAGCTTCACGCAAGGTTTCAACCTGCCGGGTGTTTATCTCATATTGCGACTTAGCCGTCTGCCAGGTGGTTAATGCATCGTTCACCTCCTTTCCTGCGTTCAGCAATGACTGTTGGAATAATAATTTGGCTTCTTCCTGTTTAGTTTGTGCAATCTTCAAGTTGGCGATATTCGTGCCACGGTTGAATAGCGGTTGTGTCAGGGAACCGATGGCGTTGAACAACCATTGTCCGGGATTGGTGATTGCTCCACCTCCATTGTTAGTCCAACCCAATGTGCCCGAAAGAGTGATATTGGGGTAGAAGGCAGAGCGGGCTACATGGGTGGCGTAAAACGCTTGTGCCAGTTCCATTTCAGCCTGACGCACATCGGGACGATTGGAAAGCAACTGCAAAGGAACTCCGATAGAGATAGTATCAGGGAAGGATGCTTCGTCCAGGCTACTCCGTTCAATCGGTTGCGAAGGCATGGCAAGTATCGCAGACAAAGCATTCTCTGTTTCAGAGACACTTTTGCATATAGCCAGTTGCGATGATTCAAGTTGCATCACGTTTGCCTTTGCCTGCAATACCCCGGCTTCATTCGCCTTGCCCACCTTTTTCAACGCTTCGAGTGTGCGCACGGTAGCCCGCCAGTTTTCCAAAGTCCGATTGTTTATAGACATTTGTTCGTCAAGCAAGGCAAGTGTATAATAACTGTCTGCTATCGTGGCGATGAGTTGTGTCTGTACGGCTTGCTGATAGTCACGACTTCCCTGCCATGCGACAACCGCGCCACGCTTCGCAGCCGTGAATTTACCGAATATATCCAGTTCCCAACTTGCGGTCGCCCTGACATTGTATGTCTTTGCGGTCGCCCCATCGTAGCGGCTACCACCACCTTCGGCATTGATTCCCAATGAAGGGAGATAGGACAGTTTTGCCGTCATCAAAGCTGCCTCAGCCGCTTCAACCCGCAGGCGTGCCACATTGAGGTCTGTATTTTGCTCAAGTCCTGCCTCAATCAAAGACTGAAGTTCCCGGTCGGTGAACATCTCCCGCCATGACATGGAGGCGATGTTTGTTGTATCAATATCAACAGATAAGTTCCAATACAGATTTTCTGTCCGGATGCCAGCCCGATGATACCGGCTGTATGTGCCGCAGCCGGTAAGCATCAAAGTTGATAATATAAATATGGTTGTCTTCTTCATTTAATTACGTTTAACTCGTTCTTGAATGTATTGAAATGTGATGAACAGCGACGGCACGAGGAACAGCAATGCCAATGTACCCACTATCATGCCGCCTATTACACCTGTGGCAAGCGAGCGGCTGCCATTGGCACCCACGCCATGGGCCATCATCAGCGGAATAAGACCGAACACCATCGACAAGACGGTCATCAGGATAGGGCGCAGGCGAACCTTTGCCGCGCTGTATGCCGCCTGTGCCAATGTCATGCCTTCCGACCGTCGCTTACCAGCATATTCGGTCAGCAGAATGGCGGTCTTGGCAAGCAGTCCGATAATCATGATCAGTCCGGTCTGCATATAAATGTTGTTCTCCAATCCGAACATCCATGCGAACAGGAAGCTGCCCATCAGTCCGCAAGGCACGGACAGCAACACGGCAAACGGGATGAACACGCTTTCGTAGAGGGCGCACAGTATCAGGTATATCAAGACCATACAGAGCATGAATATCATTGCGGCATTGTTGGTGGTCTTGCTCTCCTCACGCGATAATCCCCCGAACTCGTAGCTGCAAGTGGCAGGAAGCACCTCACGTGCCGTCTCGCCAATCGCCTTGATGGCCTGACCGGAACTGTAGCCCGATGCCGGAGAGCCGTTGATGGCGATGGCATTGAAAAGGTTGAAGCGCGTAAGGTCGGAAGGTCCGTTGGTCTTGGTCAGGCGCACGAACTGGCTCAGCGGTGCCATGCTGCCATCGGAAGTACGCACGTACATCAGGTTGAGCGACTCCGTATTGATGCGGTACTCCGCCGGTGCCTGCATAGTGACGTGATAGAGTTTGGAGAAACGGTTGAAGTCCGATACATACGACCCGGTATAATACCCGGAAAGCGTGGACAACACATCGGCAGGAGATACGCCCGACTGCTCGCATTTCGCCGCGTCAATATCCACCCAATACTGAGGATAGTCTGCGGCAAAAGACGAATAGACCTCTCCGATTTCGGGACGGCGGGACAGTGCCTCTACAAATTTATCAGCCTCCTTCTTGAATGCGGCAACGTCTCCGCCCGTTTTGTCCTGCAAGTAGAGTTCAAAACCGTTGCCCATGCCGTAGCCGGCAATCATCGGCGGTGACATGGCAAACACCGTGGCATCGGGAACATCAGCGGTAGCGGCATAAATCTTGCCTATCACGTCATCCACCGATTGCCCTTCATCCTTGCGTTGGTTCCAATCTTTAAGTGTCATGAAATACATTGCCTGTGAAGGACCGGAACCGCTGAATGAGAATCCTCCGACCGCTCCGCTGTACTCAATCTCAGAGATGCTGTCAAGACGGTTGTTGATACGCGCCATCACCTTGTTGGTCTGCGCCATGGAGGAGCCGGGCTTTGTGTTCATGCTTACCATCACCGTGCCGGTGTCTTCCTGCGGAATAAGTCCTGTCTTCGTGATATTGACCAGCAAGACCAGCAACCCGAACGAGGCGGCAATCGTTCCCCACAGCAACCATCGGCAATGGATGATATACAGTACACCACGCACATAACGGCGGCTCAGACGCTCGAATACGGCATTAAATGCCTTACGGAAGCGTGCCGCAAAATTGTTCTTCGTGTTTCCGTGCTCGTCGATATAAGGTTTCAGGAACAAAGCACACAACGCCGGAGAAAGGGTGAACGCATTGATAGCCGATATGCCCACGGCAACCGCCATCGTGATACCGAACTGGGCATAGAACGCCCCGGAAGTGCCGCCCATCATTGCCACAGGGATAAACACCGCCATAAAGATAATGGTAGAGGTGAGAATGGCGGACGAAACGCCCTTCATGGCATCATCGGCGGCAAGTACCGGCGACTGGTAGCCTTCGTCGAACTTCGCCTGCACCGCCTCCACCACCACGATGGCATCGTCCACCACCGTGCCGATGGCAAGCACAAGGGCGAAAAGCGTGAGCAGGTTGATGGAAAAGCCTATCAGCGACATCACGGCAAACGTGCCGATGATGGAGACGAAGATGGAAACCGTGGGAATGAGCGTGGACTTGATGTCCTGCAAGAACACATACACCACCACGATAACCAGAAGTATCGCCTCGATAAGCGTCCGTATGACAGAATTGATGGAGGCATACAGGAACTTGTTGGTATCGGTCAGCACCACAAACTCCGCACCTTCCGGCAGGTCGCGTTCAATTTCATCGAGCACCTCGTGAATCTCATTGATGGTGCTTGAAGCGTTGGAGCCCGCTTTCTGGTTGATGAGCATGAAGGCAGCCGGATGTCCGTTCACTTCGGTGGAATAGCTGTAGTATTCATCGCCCAACTCCACGTCGGCGACATCTTTCAGCCGCAACACATCACCCCCGGGCAGGGACTTGATGACCAGCTCGCCGAACTCTTCCGCTGTGGAGAGGCGGCCGCGATACTTCATCGTGTATTCGTTTGCCGTGGGGTGATTGGCTCCGAACGAACCGGTTGCCGCCTCGATGTTCTGCTTCGCCAGCACGGAGGAGATGTCATCGGGAATCAGTCCGTACTGTGCCATCTTGTCGGGGCGCAACCAGAGGCGCATACTGTAGTTGGAACCGAACAGTTGTGCCTTTCCCACACCGCCGATACGTTTCAATCGCGGCTCCACGTTAATCTTCACGTAATTGTTGAGAAAGGTCTGGTCGAAACGGTTGTCGGGGCTATAGAGGGCGAATGTCAGCAACTCGGCGTTCTGCTGCTTCTCGGTGGTGACGCCGGTCTTGGTCGCTTCTGCCGGAAGCTGGCTCAACACGCCGTTCACCCGGTTCTGCACATTGACCGCCGCCATGTCGGCGTTGGCACCCTGCTTGAAATAGATGTTGATGGAAGCATCGCCTGTATTGGATGCCGTGGAGGTCATGTAGGTCATGTCCTCCACGCCGTTGATGGCCTCTTCCAGAGGAACAATCACGGCTTTCTGCACCGTCTCGGCATTCGCGCCGGGATAGGTAGCCCATACGTTGATGGTGGGCGGGGCGATGTCGGGATATTGCTCCACGGGGAGGGCTTGTATGGCGATAACGCCCATCAGGACAATCACCACGGAGATGACACCCGAAAATACCGGTCGGTCTATGAAGAAACGCAGGTTCATGGTTTTGTGGTTTTAGGTGTGACAATCATTCCTTCCTTTAGCTGCCCCACACCTTCGGTGATGAGGGTGTCGCCGACGGACAAGCCCTGCTCTACAACGAAGTGGTTGCCGTCGTTCAGGCGGTCTACGGTCAGGTAGGCAGCTTCGGCCTTTCCGTTTTTAAGGCGGTAGGCGATAATCTTGTCCTGTAGTTCCACGGTGGCGGTCATGGGAATCAGGATGGCATCCGTATTCAGCACTTGCAGGATGACGTTGCCGATGGTTCCGCTCAGCAGATGCCTGTTGATGTTGGGAAACAGGGCCTTTATCTGTACGGCACCGGTCGTGGGATTGACTATTCCGCTGATGGTCTCTATTTTCCCTTGTTTCCCATAGACGGAACCATTGTTAAGTTGGAGGCTAATCGGAGGCATTTCACATATGATTCTGTCAATCGAACCATATCTGGCCTCGAACTGCCTAAGTTTGTTTTCCGAAATGGAGAAATAGGCATACATTTCCGAATTGTCCGACACCACTGTAAACGGTTGTTCGATGGTGGGACCGACGAGTGCGCCGACGCGGTAAGGGAGCGTGCCTATAACCCCGTTACTCGGACTCTTGATTTCGGTGTATGACAGCTCGTTCCGGGCATTTGCTTCCTGAGCTTTTGCTTGTTCCAGCTCTGCCTGTGCCACTACTAATTGGTTTCGGGCAACAGACAGTTCGTAATCGGATATGACTTTTTCATCGAACAGCGACTGTTTGCCGTTCAACTCGATACGCGCTGTTTCCACTTTTGCCCGTGCCGCGCTGACATTGGCGATTGCGATGCGCAGTGCAGCCTGATAGGGCGTTTGGTCAATGACAGCCAGCACTTGCCCTGTCGCTACTTGCTCTCCCTCTTTCACGCACAGGCGGATGATGCGACCCGATACTTGAGGTATGATGTCCACATCCTGTCGTCCGCGAATCGAAGCGGAATAGGTTTCTTCCAATTCAATGGGTTGGGAAGAAACCACCATGACGGGCAATGCCTGTCCCGTTTCCTCTCCTTGCTGTTCCTGTTTGCAGGCTGCCAATGAAGCAGCCAGCAGGGTTGTTGCCGTGATGCCGGCAATCCATGTTCGTCTATTCATCATCTTTGTCTGTTACTTTTCCATTCTTTATTTAATATCGCATAGATGCAGGTGTCCTCATAGCGTGGTGCGCCGTCGGGATGGCATACAAACGAGATAAATTCCTTCATACATCCTTCATGTCTCATTCCGAGACGTTCACACAATCTTTTTGACCGCAGATTATCGTCTTCTACAAATCCATAGATACGCCGTGCGCCGCTGTCATGGAAAAGATAATCCAGCAGTCCTGTTGCCGCTTCGTATGCCAATCCCTTGCCTTCAAAGCGTTGGTTGAAGTGCCAGCCTACACTAAATGTGTCGGTATATTCGCGCAAGGCGAAAACATCGCCAATGATGAAATCGTCTTCTTTCAGACACACGGCATAGCGTAGCATATCCTTAGGCGAATTGGATATATAAGCCAGTGCCGATTCCACGGGACACAGGCGGTCGCCGACAAAACAATTGACACGCGGATGAGAAAGGTATTCCAATAAACCTGCGGCATCCTTTTTCTGGAAGTCTCTGATGATGAGATGTTCTGTTTCAATAATCATACTTATCGCAAATTTTGGGTGCAAAGATCTTTTGTGCCCATTGTGCAGACAATCGGCATACCATCGAAACGGAGAAAACTACTTCCGAAACGACGAAAGCGGCTTCCGAAATATTGGCTAACGTAGGTCCTAATAAATCATAGTTGTGTATCTCTAAGAGAAATTACCGTTCGTTTCGATACTCATTTTATCCATTTCAAATACGGTTTTATCTGTTTCAGCCTATCTTATCCAGTCAAATGAGGAGTAAAGTATTATCTTTGTGGAATATGAAGTAACTTTGCATGAGGTATGGATAAAGGGAAAAAGATTAACTGGAAGAACGGTCTTCTGCTCTCGGCCGTCTCCTATCTATTATATATCATCATTTGGTTGGTTCTTGATTACGAGACCGCCCGTCAGTTGCCGGAAATGGCACTGATAGATTATATGGTGGATTTCCTGCTGTGTATGCTTTTCACATACACCTCACTGGGATTCTGTTATATCGTGTTCAATGTGTTCCCGTTCAAAGCCTCTTATGTCAGGGTCATCGTATATGCCTCGTGCCTGCTGATGCTCAACAATCTGGAGGCTTTCGGTATGATCTCACTTTTTAATTTTCTTTGGAGCGGACCAGGGAATAGTGTTCTTGACGAACTTCTCAACATGAAAGGCGCATATACTTTTGCCATGATAGCCACCTTCCTGTCAAGTGTCTATGCCAATACTTTCTACTTGCAATCCTACATCAAGGCACGCGACGAGAAGCAGGCGCTTGAAATGGCACTGATGAAGGAAAAGGAAATCGCCTTGCAGTCACAACTCAACTCCCTGAAACTGCAAATCAACCCGCATTTCATGTTCAACAACTTCAACAACCTGCTGGAGCTGATTGAGGAAGATGCGGGGCTTGCCGGGAAGTTCCTGAACAACCTGTCGAAAGTGTACCGGTACATTATTGTAAATTTAGACCGGGACCTGATACCCGTTGCAGACGAAATAAGGTTTCTGGATTCGTACCTGTTTCTGATGAAAGTACGTCACGGCGGAGGTGTCATTGCGAAAATCAGTCCGGAGGTCAAGGAATGTAAGGGATTTCTGCCTCCTGCCGTGTTGCAGCTTCTTGTGGAGAACGCAATAAAGCACAACGGCTTCTCAATGGAGCATCCGCTGTTTATTTCTATTACATCATCGGAGAACTACATTACTGTGCATAATCTTAAATCTCCTTTGCTGTCGCGAATGGAATCAACGGGTTTGGGACATAAAAATATCATGGAGCGGTACGCCTTGCTCTGTGACAAAAAGGTTAAGATAGAGAATACCGAAAACTTCTATTCGGTGAGTTTACCTATCATTAAAAACATCATGACACATGAAGATACTGGTTCTTGAAGACGAGCAGCGTAACGCCATGCGCCTCATAAGACTGCTGAACGGTATTGACACAACGTTCACAATCGAAGGTCCACTGGCAAGCATAAAAGAGACGGTCGAGTTTTTCCAATCAGGCAAGGCGGCAGACCTTATCCTTGCGGATATCCGCCTTACCGACGGCCTGAGTTTCGAGGCTCTGAAATACGCCCCGGCAACCGTCCCCATCATATTCACCACCGCATACGATGAATATGCGGTACAGGCTTTCAAGTTCAATAGTTTCGACTATCTCCTGAAGCCAGTGGATGCCGATGAGCTTGAAGCAGCCATAGACAAAGCCATCAAAACAGGCAGGAATTATGCCGACGAGAACCTTCGGCAGCTTTTCGATGCCTTACAGAAGAACCAATTCCGCTATAGGGAACGCTTCCTATTGCCCTATCGTGACGGCTATAAGACAGTTCGTGTCTCAGACATCAACCACATTGAATTGGAGAATAAAACCGTTTACCTCCGCCTCAATAACGGAACTTCCGAAGCCGTCAATGTGTCAATGGACGAACTTGAACAGCAACTCAACCCGGACTGTTTTTTCCGTGCCACCCGCCAGTACATCATCAACGTGGAACACGTATTGTTTCTTGGCAATTATTTCGGCGGCAAACTTATTGTCCGCTTGAAGGGGTATCCTGACACAAGAATCACAGTCAGTAAGGAGAAGGCTCAACGGCTGAAAGAGTGGATAGACAGGTGAGGCCTAAAGTGTCTTCTTCGAATTTATTCCTTCCGTTGTTCCCACTTGGCATACATCTCCCGTGAAAGTTCCATAATCTCCCGGCTCAGTTTCACAAGGTCAATGGTATGTTTCTCCAACTTGTAGAGCAATGCCATCGCCTTTTTCTCCGAAAAATGGCAGCGTAATTCCTTTACTACTTGGTTGTAGTTCGTGCCGATGCCACGGAACTGGGCGTGAAAGTCGGACAACTTGGTGCAATATTCCAACATCGCCTTGTCCACCTTCAGCACCTTGAACTTCTGCCCGAAGAAATGCGCTTTGAGGAAAACGGCTTTTGCGTACATCTGTGATTCCTCGTACATCGTAAGGAATCTGTTCCATTCCATATCGTCGAAGCGCACCATTACGCAGTGCGTCTTCGGATTCAACTTGGGATTTCTCCCGTACTTACTGGTCTTTTTCATTGTCTTGTCCTTTCTATTTAATGGTTCATACATGGTCTAATCTCTGATTAAAAAACTTGGAAATTATCCGACTGCGGAGGATAATTCTGCCCACGGCAGTGCAAGGATTTTCAGTTACCGGAATCAACCGGAGTAACTGAAAATATATCTTGCTGTGTCTTTGAGGACACAAGAATCCTCCGCCTGTCGGATTGGCTTGTCAGTACAATAACTCTTCCGGTGTATCGGTCAAACCGATGGAGTGTATCCACCGGCTTGACCGGTTCCACTACAATCCGCTCAGAGCTTGCGCCACTGCTCGATGTCATCCCGGTAGGTTTCAAGGTGCAGGCGGACAAGGTTCTCGACCATTCCCGATGCGCTCATACCCCTGCTGCCGAAGTAACGGACTATCCTGTCCAAGCTGTCGCGCACCTCGCCGCTGACAAACACGGGCTTACGGTCGGTTATCTTGGGTACTCGCAGGTAAGTGGTACGGTACTCGTCCAGCGACAGCTTGCGTTGTTTGCTGCTGACACGCTTCTGTGGCACTGCCACTTCTTGGGGTGTTTCGCCTGACGGTTCATCCACCGTCGCTGTTTCCGCTTTTTTCGTGACGGTCTTGCCGGGTTGTGCCAGCTGTTCCGGATTCAGACCGATGTTCCTGTAGAAGTCGTCCATAGACTTCTCACTGCGGGATTCCCTGCGTCCCATTCTTTCCACGATTTCACGAGCCTGCTGCTCACTGATACTTGGTTCTCTTTTCATTGTCATAAAACAGGTTGATTAAGTTATTACTGTGGTCTTGGTCAGTACCTCGACCGATTGTTGCAAGCAAAGTAAGAAGTTTTAGTACAGTCAATCAATAACTTGGATTCGATTAGGCAATATTGTGAGACTTTGCTTTATGGTGATAGAGATATCGGTGAGGACTTCACAGATTTGCCGGATCTGAATAGCCGGAAGAACAAAGGTGCGATTACAGTCAGGTTTGAATTAAGCCCTTGTTTTCTCTCTTTTTACATTCCTGATTTCAAGAATTAAGAATATAGCCCCAATCTGTGCCAACCTCTACCAACCTGTACCATATGCTTCCACTTCCTGGAAATCCATTGCCGGATAACAGATTATGTATTCCTTTACGGCAAAAGGAATACGTAACGAAAAGAAAGAGAGTATGGAAATTTCAGTCGCAGATAATCGACTGACGGCATACCGGACAATGATTACCGTATCGGCGCAACACGCTGCCACTTTCTGGAAATGCATTGCAAGGCAGTAGATTATGTATTCCTTTGTGGCAAAAGAAACAGTAACAATAAAAAAGTATGTATATGGAAATCGTATCTATTGAAAGAAAGACCTTTGAGGCGATGGTCGCCAAGTTCGACCGTTTCGTCAGTCGCATGGATGCCATCTGTCGGCGGCACGGAGAGAAGAAGATGGGCGAGTGGATGGACAATCAGGACGTTTGCCGGATGCTCAACATCAGTCCCCGCACATTGCAGACTCTGCGGGACAATGGGACGCTGGCTTACTCGCAGATAAACCACAAGACGTACTACCGTCCCGATGACGTACAGCGCATTGTTTCCGTTGTGGAGGACAGGCGGAAAGAGGCGAAGTTCAAAGGAAGAACTATATAAACTTGATGAAATGAACGAAGTAAACTAACAATACCCACTAAATCCAAAGTAACATGAATGAACTGATAAACAAGGACAGCGAGTGGATAATCCACTTCATGGGCAGTCTTGACCGACTGTTGGACAATGTAGAGCATCTGACCGCCAATTACCGCCCGACACTGAATGGAGAGCGTTTCTTCACCGACAAGGAAGTGTCGGTACGGCTGAAGGTGAGCCGCCGGACACTTCAGGACTACCGCAATGAAGGGCGTATCGCCTATATCCAGTTGGGTGGCAAAATCCTCTACCGTGAATCCGACATCGAAAGGATGCTTGCTGACAGCTACCGTTCCGCTTACCGACAGACGGCAACCTGATTTTCTTGAAGGAGCGCAGTTTGCCGTCTGACCTGTGATTGCGTCAGCAATGGACTTTCGGCAAAAAGAGAAAGGAGCGGCTTACAGACGGTGCGTCAAAATTCCGCTTCGTCTGTAAGTCGCTCCTCTCTTCTTTCTTCTGATTTCCCGTCAGTCGCTTGTTCCCGTTGCCGGATGCTCTTCAAGCGAGTGGCAGGCAGTGACAAGGTTTTCGGGTTGAATACGCTCAAACTCGTTTGAGGAAGATTCTGCCCGAAATGGCTTGCCACCCGACCTTGCCGCTGCCATTAAACCATACGCTACCTTTGCATCCGTGCATCGGGAACGAGTGGCTGACGGAATGAACCTCAACTATACCATCGGTTATTACCTCTGACGCTGGCAACAAACAGTGTAATCGGTGTAGCTTTCTTAATGGTACTAATTTCATTTATTATAAACCGTCTGAACAAAACACTCTCTTTACTGCATATCCTGAATGCAACGGCGATAATCACTTCAATGTTATAGACATCGTAACTGATGCCATCCGGTTGCTTGAGATACTTCATCGTGTCAAGTTCGTTCAGTTCCTTGTTCTTGTAAATGGAATGAATTGCCTTGCGGACATTGCATGAGAACACCCCGAACAGGTCGGCTATCTCGAACTTGGTCATCCATATAGGTGCAATCGGTATGGTGACTACGCCTGTTTCATTGATTGTTATTATTCCTCTATCCATATCTATCGCATTACTTTAGACATCACGTTCTTTACATTATTCATATCGCGCAGAATAGAGGAATCCAACACACGTGCATAGTGTTGCGTCATTTTTATATTGGAATGGCCGAGCATTTTCGCTACATTCTCAATACTCACACCGTTGGCGAGACATACAGAGGTCGCATACGAATGGCGAGCTACGTGTGTGGTCAAGGTCTTGTTTATCAGACATAAGTCTGCGATTTCTTTCAGATAGCTGTTCATTTTCTGATTGCAGGGAACTGGCAGCAGCCTGTTTTTCTTTTGGCAAGTCGGATGTTCCGCATATCTGCGGAGAATCTCCAATGGAATATCAAGCAAAGGAATGTTACACATGTTCTTCGTCTTTTGGCGAGGCTTGCGAATCCATAGGTTGCCATTGGAGTCTTCTACGATATGTTCCGGTGCCAGTTGTTGCACGTCTATGAAGGCTAACCCAGTGAACGCTGCAAAGATAAAGACATCACGGACAATGGTGATACGCTCTAACGGAAACTCCTTGTGATAGATAGTGAGTAGTTCATCCATTGTCAAGAACTCACGGATAACCTCTTTCTCATGAAACTTGATGCCGATGAACGGGTCTTTGGTAATCCATTCGTTAGCAAGCGCAAGATTGGTTATCTTCTTCAAGCACTTCATGTAGCGGATAACCGTATTCTGCTGGCACTCCTTCTCTGTTTTGAGGTAGAATTCAAAAGCACGTACCAGTTCACCATTGACTTCCGACAAAGGCAAATCCTCCTTACCGTATTTCAGTTTGATAAGTTCCGCAAGATAACGCTTACAACTTTCATAACGGCGGACAGTAATCAGGGCATAGTCCTTTCCGATAAGTTCACGGCATTGGTCGTTATGTTGTTGGATAGTTTGAATAAGTGTACGGGCAACTTCCGGTGCTTGGTCTTGTCCGAAGAACTTTTTCTGCAACAGGTGAGCGGTGATGAACTGCCCTTGTTCTTCCAGTTCATTGAAAGTCTGGTGGAGTTTGATTCTTGCATCCTCGATATAAGCATTCAAGTCACAGGATTTGCGGCTTTTGCCTTTTGCGCATTCCTTCGCTTGATTCCACAAGGCAGGCTCGATACTCTTACGGATATTGTTTTCCACTCGCACACCGTTCACCGTGATGCGCATACACACGGAGGCTTCCCCGTTTTTCAGCAGTTTGGCTTTCTTGATGAAGAAAAGCACATTGAATGAGTTTCTTTTCATGTTCCTACAATTTTTTTCGTTGGACAAAAGTAGGAAACCATACACGCTTTCTTGATACGCAAAACATTGCAAATCAACGAGAAGTAAACTCATTAGGAGGAGATTTATACCCCACCGTTTTTGCTCCACCTTTTGGAACACCGCGAACGGTAATATTCTGCCGTTTTTTGCGTTCCGCAGGGAAACAAAAAATCCCGATTTCGTTTGGAAATCAGGATTTTACTGCCTTTTGCTTTTCTTCAAAGTGGTGCCACCAGGAATCGAACCGGGGACACAAGGATTTTCAGTCCTTTGCTCTACCAACTGAGCTATGGCACCATTTTTATCTCTTTTGCGGTTGCAAAGGTAGTGAAAGTTTTGGACTATGCAAGAGGTTAGGAAATAAAAAACGCTGATAATTCTCTATATGGTTAATTATCAGCGTATATTTTTTAGAGGAGTATGGAATAAATCCGTTATTTATGCCTTCTTCTTTTATTTTATTCTTGAGGTTTTGTCATTTTCGGATTTCTATTTGCTATCCTCTTTTCCCCGGTTTTGGGGCATTTTGTCTATTCAACCTCTTCCTGCTGAGCGGCAGATTCCTCTTTAAGCGGATTCCAGCCCTGTGCCTTCAGTTCAAATTCCTGTCCGTCGCGGCTGATGAGGGCACATCCCAGTTCCGGTTTAGTAATATGGCCTATCAACTTGATGCCTTCCATTTCGGAAACCTTTTCATGGTCGGCAATGGGCACGGTGAACAGCAGTTCGTAATCCTCACCGCCGTTGAGGGCGCAAGTCGTCAGGTTCATGTTGAACTCCTCTGCCATGATGGCCGTTTGGTAGTCGATGGGAATATGCTCCTCATAGATGCGGCAACCGACCTTGCTTTGCGTACAGATATGCAGTAACTCCGAGGATAGGCCGTCGGAAACATCCATCATGGAAGTAGGCTGAATACCTTCTTTAGCCAACTTCTGAATAATGTCGCGGCGGGCTTCCGGTTTCAGTTGCCGTTCCAGCAGATACTCTTTGCCAGCGAAATCAGGTTGTAAATCTTTGTCACCCCCTTTAAGGACGCTCTTCTCACGTTCCAGCAGTTGCAAGCCCATATAGGCTGCACCTAAGTCGCCGGAAACACAGATAAGGTCAGTCTCTTTGGCGCCGTTGCGATAAACAACCTTTCCTTTCTCACCTTCACCGATACAAGTGATGCTGATTGTGAGTCCCGTATAGGAAGAAGAGGTATCACCGCCTACAATATCCACTCCGTATTCCTCACAGGCAAGGCGGATGCCGGCATACAACTCTTCCATATCCTCTACGCTGAAACGTTTGGACAGTCCCAGCGAAACGGTGATTTGCCGGGGTGTACCGTTCATGGCATATATATCGGAAAAATTTACTACGGCCGATTTATATCCCAAATGTTTCAAAGGTACATACGTCAAATCGAAATGTACGCCTTCCAGTAACAAATCGGTGGTTACCAGCACTTCTTTGTCCGCCGGGTAGGAGAGGACGGCGGCATCATCCCCGATGCCGTACCGGCTTGATTCGTTTTTTAATTCGATACTCTCGGTCAGGTGGCGGATGAGGCCGAACTCACCGAGAGTTGCTATTTCTGTTCTCATCTTAATTAGTTGAAAGGTTAAAGTTGATAGTTAAAAGCGAATAGTTACCGCGTACTTACACTGCACGGCAACTTTCAACTCCCGACTATCAACTTTCAACCATTTATTTACTTACGCTCTGTTAATCAACTCCCTCATAATCTCCGTCATCTTCGGCTGTGCGGCATCCGCAGCTTTCTGCACTTCTTCGTGGGAAACCTCTACAATCTTGCCTTCCACACCTAAGTCCGTGATAACCGATACGCCGAACACTTTGATACCGCAGTGGTTCGCTACGATTACTTCGGGAACGGTAGACATACCTACCGCATCCGCACCCAGGATACGGAACATCTTGTATTCCGCCGGAGTTTCAAACGTAGGCCCTTGCGTGCCGATGTACACACCGTGCTGCACCTTGATACCCTTTTCTGCTGCAATTGCATCCGCCTTACGGATAAGCTCTTTATCGTACGCCTCGCTCATGTCCGGGAAGCGCGGGCCATACGGAATATTCCTGCCGTGCAGCGGATGTTCGGGGAAGAAATTGATGTGATCGGTGATAATCATCAGGTCGCCGATTTCAAAATCGGGATTCGTACCGCCGCTGGCATTAGAAACAAACAAGGTCTTGATACCCAGTTCCCGCATTACACGTACCGGGAAGGTCACTTCCTTCATGGAATATCCCTCATAGAAGTGGAAGCGTCCTTGCATGGCCATAATATCCTTATTACCCAGCTTGCCGAAAATCAGTTTGCCGCTGTGTCCCTCTACCGTAGAAACGGGGAAGTTGGGAATATCCTCATACTTTATTTCATACTTCTCGGTAATCTCACCTGCAAGGCTGCCAAGTCCGGTTCCGAGGATAATTGCTGTCTCAGGATGCGTGTGCATCTTACCTTTCAGATAAGCTGCGGTTTCTTGAATACGTTCTAACATAGCCAATAATGTTTTGGTTAAATATATATTGTTGATTTTGTAAAAACTCTATTTCGATGGGAAGCACATAAATGTACGGCTTCAGTGTTTCGTTCAGGTTGGGATGGTTCTTCAGTCGGGTAGCATCTTTCTCTGTCGTGATAATCAGCCTGTTGTTTCCCTTCAACAGGTTAAATTGTTTCTCGATGACCTGCAAGTCTTTCTCGCCGAAGTCATGGTGGTCGCCGAACTCCAGCAGATTGACGCTGGGGGTGTAGGCTTTCACTTCTTCCACCAGTGGGGCGGGAGAGGCGATGCCCGTAACGAGTAGCACCTGTTCGTCTCCGGTGCAGGTAATTCTGCCTTTTGCCTTTGCAGGGAACAGTGGCATCAGCGAGCCATAGCGGAACCTGGAGAAATACAATTGCTGGTACGGATACAGATTCAACCTCTTGGTGATGATGTTGAAATCTATCGGCTTGATATCATCCGGACACTTTGTTACAATGACTATCTGGGCGCGGTTTTTCCCGCAGGCGGGTTCGCGCAGTCTTCCGGCAGGCAACAGGGCGTCGTCACACAGCAACCGGTGGTAGTCGGTCAGCAGGATATTCATTCCTGCCTTTACATGGCGATGCTGGAAGGCATCGTCCAGTAACACTGCATCCACGGCGGGACTCTTCAATGTAAGCAACTGCTCGATGCCGTGACAGCGGTTTTCATCTACCGCCACCCGTATATCCGGAAACTTGCTCTTTATCTGATAGGGCTCGTCGCCGATTTTCTGTACGCTGCTTTCGGCGGTTGCCAGTATGTAACCTTTGCTCTTCCGTTTGTATCCGCGGCTCAGTGTAGCCACGTTTATGCCCTCATTCTGCAATAACTTTATCAGATACTCCGTATGCGGCGTCTTGCCCGTTCCACCTACGGCGATGTTGCCTACACATATCACAGGAACGTCAAAACTCCTTGACCGGAGCCAGCCCCAGTCAAAGAGTTTGTTTCGCAAGCACACCCCTGTCCCGTAGAGCCAGGACAAGGGATATAGCCAATGATGTATTTTTACGGATGCATCTTTCATTTAAATTTATTGTATGTTCAGTTCAAACGGTACGCGTGCCTGTATGCGGTCTATCTTGTCAAAGTTCTCGATGATGCTGAACTGACGGTACATATCGCTTATTTTGCCGTTCAGCATACGCCCCTTGATATAATTTCCGGGATTCGTATTCATCAGGCTTTCCAGGAAACCCTCTTTCTTCGGATAACTCATTACGGTGTAAGCGTCTACACCCGCTTTTGCAATGGCAATCTCCAACGCCTTGTCCAGGCCGCCCAATTCGTCCACCAGTCCCAGTTCTTTGGCGGTGCTTCCGGTCCATACACGGCCTTGCGCTATCTTGTCCAGTTCTTCCATACTGATGCCGCGTCCGTCGGAGCAGCGGGTCAGGAAGAGTTCGTAGCCGTTGTTGACGTACATCTGCATCAATCCCTTTTCACCGTCGTTCATGGGGCGGGTCAGGTTGCCGAAGTCGGCATACGGGTTGGTCTTTACTACGTCGAAGCTCACACCCAGTTTCTCCGTCAGCCCTTTGGCGTTGGGCATCATTCCGAAGATACCGATAGAGCCGGTCAGTGTGGTAGGTTCGGCAACGATGGTATCGGCATTACAGGAGATGTAGTAACCGCCCGATGCGGCATAATCGCCCATGGATACAATTACCGGTTTCTCCTTTTTCAGTTGGTTTACGGCGTACCATATCTGTTCGGAACCGTATGCGCTGCCGCCCGGAGAGTTCACACGCAGCACTACGGCTTTTACATTTTCATTATCTTTCAGCTTACGCAGGTCTTTGATAACCTTTTCGGAGTTGATACCCTCGTCGGTAGAGGCGGACGAACCGCCGTCAATCTCACCATACGCATAATATACGGCAATTACGTTTCCGCTCTTGTCTCTGGGCACATTCTTTTTCACGTTTATCATGTCCTGAATGCCCAGTATCGGCATGTTGTCGTCCTTGTCGATGCCTGCCAGGTTTTTCAGGTAGTCGCGTACATCATTCTTATATATTAAGGTGTCCACCAGTCCGTTCTTCACGCTTTCCTCTGCGGGGTAAAACATCAGCATGCGGTCGGCTTCCTTGTTCAATGCCTCTACGGACAGGTTGCGCGATTCGGCAACGGCGCTCGTAATCTGTCCCCAGATGGAAGACAGGTATACATTTATCTGCTCGCGGTTGGCTGCACTCATTTCGGTGGAGATAAACGGCTCTACTGCCGATTTGTATGTACCCACCTTAAACACCTGCATCTCCACGCCAACTTTCTCCAGTAAATCCTTGAAGAACATGGGAGTAGCTGCCAGTCCCCGCCATTCGAGCATACCTTGCGGGTTCAGCAGGACTTTATCGGCCACGCTGGACAGGTAGTATAACCCCTGCGTATAGGCATCACCGTAGGCTACGACAAACTTGCCCGATTCCTTGAAGTCTTTCAGAGCATTGCGAATCTCTTCCAGCGAGGCGAACCCCGCTCCCAGTGAAGTAGCCTGAATATAAATACCTTTGATATCCTCGTTCTCTTTCGCTTTCTTAATGGAAGAGAGAATATCGTCCAGTCCGTATGTTTTGTAATCATCCTTCATAATAAGGTCCAGTGGGTTTTCCTGGCTGCGTTCGGCCAGTGTACCGTTCAAGTCCAGCATCATGACGGAGTTCTTACGTACTTGTGTTTCCGATTCCGAGGATGAAACCATGCTGAAAACTACGAGAATACTGATGAAAAACAACACAACGCTCGATATAACAATACCGGTTACGGTGGCGAGTGTAAATTTCAAGAAATCTTTCATTGTCTTATTGTTTTTTGGGTATGCTAACTTTTCAAGCTAACAAAGATAAATAATTAGGTTGATATTTTCCCTATCTGTCGCATGAATTTTCAGTTTGTCACATGGGGGGCTTTTATTCTGCATTTTTACCGGGGGATATAAATAAAAAGAGCCTGCCGCTTTTTTGTGCGACAGACCCCTTTATGTAGAGAATGCAGTGAAGAATTCTTTCTCCTTATATTTAAGAGAGGGAATTCTTTGTTATAGGTTTCTCGCTTTCCGCTTCAACAAATGAGATAAGAATATCTTTTATTTTTTCTTTTCCCCCGATAGGTTCTATTGTCTTTCTTTCTATAACGACCTGATACGTTTTATTAAATGCAATATTATAGGCCATTTGTCGCCTTGTCTCATCCAAAAAACCGATAGATTTAAAATCATCTCCTTCGGCCGATTCAAAGGCATAGTTTCCTGTTCTGATATTGATTGAATAGAATCTGCCGCACAGTCTGATTTCTTCCTTATTATCAAATTCAAAATCGGATAGGTTAGCTAATATTTTTTTGTATCATGGGTGCTGATATCCTGTTTGTATGAAGTCTTAGAGTTGGCATTGTACCATTTGATTCCTACTGCCAGACTTTCTTCGTTTAAGAAAGAAACAAAGTCATTGTACTTTTTCAGAATATTTTTGTCGTATAATCCGGAAAAGTCCAGGATGCTCTTCTTATCATATCCTGCCTTGAATAATTGTATTAAATCTTGTGCGAAATCATCAGAATATGTCGTACTGAAAGATGTTTGCTGATTAATCGGTTTCAATATGATTCTGATAGAGCCGGCAAGCGAGTACATATATTCATATTGTGTATCTAAACGTAATTCTCTGTCTATATTTTGCTTGGCATTTCTCTCTAAATAGGTATTTGAGTGTTTTACTCTTTTAATAAACTTGGACGACATCGACTTTCTGATATCCTCTATTTTGGGTATTATCGGAGCAAACTTGTTCAAGGGGATGCTGCCGTATTTCACATCTTTCCCGCTGATATGTATTTCTAATATTCCGGAAGAGTATTTCTGGGAAATAGCAGCTAAATCAATAGTGTCTTCGATTTCAAAGGCATAGTAAGAATTTTCCGTTGGAGTGTATTCTTCTGGCAAGTTGGCAATCGGCACAAGTTTAATGTTATGATAATGTATCTTATCATCAATATCTACGGTGTATACAAATCCGTCATTAGGTTGTGTTATTATGGAATGTAGCGTACTTTTCTTTTCTAAATACTGTTGTATTGAAAAAATATCGGTTCTGATAACAACCCACCTGTTATATTCATTATCTACATCCACCCAGTAGAATAAGTAGTTTTCTCCCTTGTTGCTTACGTAATGAGACAATAAAGGCCCATCATAGTAAATCAAGTCAGCAACTTTAATAAGTTTACTGAAATCAAAATTGATACTGAAACCGTTTATTGTCTTCATATTAGTATTTTTATAATCTTAAATTTATCGGATAAATCACATTCGCAATATTCGTATAAGTCAAAATGGCTTTCATTATTGGCTTGCGTAATTAAACCGTCTTCTTTGTTTAGCGTTCCGTTGCATAAAGCATCTCCCATAGTGCGGGTTATATTCCGCATATTGGCTTTTAGTGCATTGTACTTTTGAATGGCTTTATCCTTTTGTTCAAAACAGGATAATGCATATCCTGACGTATTTATTCTTTTCTTGTCCGTATCTGAAATTATCCGTTGCGAGTTTTGTATATATACCGGTTTGTGGTTATTGGGATTTATCTCTCTAAAAACGTATCTGTAGGCATCTTTGTTTTGGGGTTCGGATAAAGGCGGAAGTTTGGCTCCTTCATTGATTAAGACATCTATTTCCGACTGATATTTGAAAGCTGCATTCGCCATGTTTAACACATTTTTAGTGTCGCAAAGATAGGGAATATTTTTTAGCAGAAGGGTTTATCGGATATTTTCTTTTCCAAACATGTTTTTTATCATAAGAATAAAATGATCAGGTTCTTTAATAAATAATAAGCTGTATACTTCCTTGGCATTTAAAACAATCCCCCCTCTCATTTGTTGCTAAAACAATTTTTTTATTCATTATTTTAGTAACAAGTTCTGTGTTTAGGTGCAAAATGTGTACTTTTACGCAGGCAGTAATGCTTAATTGGTAAATGAACTTACAAAACAAGAAGAAAAAGTTGAGTATTCGTGTTGTCATACATCCTTGTAAAGCGAGCGCAGCGGGAGTTTACTCCCTTGCGATTCGCGTGCTGTACTGCCGTAAGAAGAAAGAATACTCTTTGGGGTGGCGGGTCCACGAGTCGAATTACCGGCGGGATGCCGACCGGGTGGTTTATTCGTCCGAGGGTATCCTCACCCGTAGGGAAGTGAGCCTCGTCAACCGTCTTATCAGGAACGAGAAAGAAGACCTTGTCAGGAACTACCGTCTGCTGGAGAGAACCGATCCCGGCTTTACGCTGGAGCGCCTCATGCTGAAACACCGGAAGGAGCAGTACGACCAGAGTGTGGATAAATTCATCCTGCAATACATCGATACCCTGCTCGAAGAGGGGAAGCAAAGCACTGCCGCTTCCTACACAAGCGGGCTGTACTCGCTGTTGCGCTTTTGCAGTTTGAGGAAAATCAACTTCAAAGACATCGACTATGTGTTCGTCACGGACTATATACACTACCTGCGCATGCGCGGCATTTCGGAGAACAGCATCCACATGTACCTCAGCAATTTCCGGGCGGTGTACAATAAGGCACGCAAGCAAGGCATCAGGATATGTGGTGAAAATCCCTTTGCCGGGCTGAACGTGCGCAGGCAGGAAACGGTGAAACGGGCGTTGAGCAAGGAAGAGATAGCGCTCATCGCTTCGGCCGACCTGCGGCGGTATCCCCAGTTGGAAGCGGCGCGCGACCTGTTCATGTTCAGTTTCTACTGCCGGGGCATGTCCTTCGTCGATGTAATCCGTCTCAAGCACGACGGCATTGTGCGCGACACGATATTCTACACCCGCAGCAAAACCGGGCAACGGTTGCAGATAGGACTGCTGCCAGCCATGAAGGAGATTATTGAAAAATACAGGACATCCGGCCCGTACATTTTTCCTTATATCCACGGGCAGTCACCGCGAGATGCCTACACGCAATACCGCTACTCTTTGGGCACGGTCAACCGTTACCTCAAACGCTTGGGCACATTGCTCAACATAGGCATTCCGCTCACCACTTATGTGGCGCGCCACTCGTGGGCCACCATAGCCAAGAATGAAGGTATCCCGATATCCTTAATCAGTGAGGGACTGGGACATACGTCCGAAAAGACAACCCAAATCTACCTGAATTCCTTTGCGGTCGATACCCTGAACAAGGTCAATGAAAACGTGGCGGATGCCGTATCGGATTGTATTAAAAATGCAGGTGAAAAATTCATCTGTCTACATAACACAGATAAAAACTAAGAAACGACTCAAATAAACCGGACTTTTCTACTTGCTTTCGCTATATATACTTTATCCCTGTGCTTTGATACTGCAAAGGTAGAGGATATTTTTGGATATTGCGTTATCTGAATCCGTCAATCAGTTATCCAAATTAACCAATCTGTTATCCAAAATTGCAAAACGCTGAATATCAGTACCTATTTTTGCTGCTTTTTTTTGATTTCCTGCCTTAATTCGCTGGGCGAGCAGCCGAAATTGTTCTTGCAATACTTGTTGAAACCGGCTGCGGAGCCGAAGCCCAACTCGTATGCCACCTCTTTTATAGAGATGAAATCGTAATTGAGCCGGGATAGTATTTCCTTGTTTTTTTGTTTCTGAAGCCAGGATTGAACGGTTTCTCCAAACTCTTGCGTGAACTTGCGGTGAAGCTCGGAACCGCTCATGCCCAACAATTCTGCCAGCTCTTGTTTGCTGCGCACCCGGTCTTTGTGTTGGAGAACGGCTGCCTTGAAATCTACCTCGATTCCCATTATAGGGTAGAGGAGTTGGATTATTTCGCTCTTTGTGTAGGCTGTGCGGAAGATGATGAACAACTCGCGCTCTTTGAGTTCGTGCAGGTGCTTGCAGTTGACGCCCGCCTGGAGATAGGACTCCAGCAGATGCAGGAACATGTCCAGAGGGGCACGCACGGAAAGCGGTTCGAAGCATAGGGGTGTGTGCTGGGCTTTGTCTAAATAGCTGCTAAGCATGTGCTTGTCGCACAGCGAGATTGCATCGTGAAAGAATGACAGACTGATGTATGTGCCCGGCTGGATAACCGTGCCCGTGTAATGGGATGAAAGGGGAATGAAGATGAATTCGCCCGCACGGACTCTTGTTTCTTCCTTGCTGTCTTTGGTGATGCTGACTTCGCCTGACAAAATAAATATCAGGTGGTTGCCCTTAATCTCTTGTTGCCGGTTGTCGAAATGTTCTCCCAAAGCAGCTTCTTTCAGTGCGAAACCGGCGTCTTCCTCGGTCTTGTAGTTCACGCACGAGGTGTGTTCTTTAATGTAGTTCAGCTCCATTTTATGTACTCGATTTAAAGTTAATAATTTCGTTGTTTTATCACCATGTTTCATTTTTTGTTTCAGAAAAACGGATGTATCGAAGCAAAGGCTTGATTGTCATTTTGTCATTTATAACGGCATGTTGAGTTTCTTTTGTTGGTGTTTAAAGGGGGAAACTCTTCATTGCTGCGTCTATTTTAAGGACAGAATGGTATCAGGCCGAAGTCCCGATACATCCTTGTTTTTCTTTTTGTTTCAGGAAAATCGTTCATGCCGGATAGCATTGAAACGGTTTTCCTTTTTTAATTACTTGATTACTAATGAAATGCACATTAATAATCTGTTTTATGTAAACAGATGAAATTTCTAAAAGCAGCAAAAGGAAAATTAACCTATATAAACAAGTAAAAGATTACGAATAAAACGAAAGAGAATATGCGAAAGAATTTTACGATTTTCATGATTACCCTACTTGTTGCGCTTCTATCCGGAACGGCTTCGGCGCAGCGTCTTGCAGTGAAAAGTAATTTGCTGTACGACATCACCTCTACCATTAATCTCGGAGTAGAGTATGAGGTAGCTCCCCGTTGGACGCTCGAAATGTCTGCCAACTACAATCCGTGGAGCTTCTCGGACAATAAGAAGATGAAACTTTGGATGCTCCAGCCCGAAGCGCGTTATTGGCTGTGCAGCGGTTTCTCCGGTCACTTTTTCGGAGCGCACTTGTTGGGCGGGGAGTTCAACTACGGCGGTATGCTTCCTTTCGGCATCACCCCTTCATCATCTGGATTGGGCAGTAAGCGCTACCAGGGTTGGATGGCGGGAGCCGGAATAGGCTACGGATACAACTGGGTGTTGGGCAAGCGCTGGAATCTGGAAGCCACGTTAGGAGTGGGGTACATCCATTTCGGATACGACCGCTTCGAGTGCAAGACCTGCGGCGACAAGCTGGGCAGCGGCAGCAAGAACTATCTGGGCCCCACCAAGGCAGGCATCTCCCTTATCTATATAATAAAGTAACGAACCAAGAAGCGAAGATTATGAAATATTGTGTGCTATTATGTGGACTGCTGCTGATGCAGGCAGTCGGTTTATCGGCTAAGGAACGGGCACGGTTGCAGGCGGATGATGTGAACATCAGCCGCAGCGGCGGCAGCGTGCACGTATCCTTCAGGCTGAAGGTAGAAAGATTGGCTAAGGATTACATTTTGAGAGTAACCCCGTTATTGTACGGGAAAGACGGGCAGCAGGCTGTGCTTCCGCCATTGGAGTACGGCAGCCGCACGGCACAGATTGTTGAGTGGAGAGAAAAAAGAGTGAAAGAAAAGCGGAAGTCTGCTTCTGCATACCACAAGTCGGGAGAAGAGGTTGCCTATACCTTCGTCCTTCCCTACGGGGAATGGATGAATGGCGCTTCCCTGCGTTTGGATGCAAAGAGCAAAGGGTGTTGCAGCGAAGAAATGCTGCCGCCCGTGCTTTTGGCAGAGGATGTGGCGCTCATTGTTCCCGTCGAACAGCCCGTGCCCGTAATGCCCGAATTGGTTCCGGCTCCCGTTGTAGAGAGTGTTGCCGAACAGTTGGCGCAGGAGAATACCTTCCTCGAAGAGTGGACGGGAAGCACCAGAAGCGATGAGGCTGCCGTTGCCGACGATACGGAAACAGCGATGGCCATTCATTTCCCGATAGGGAAGTGGGATGTCCTGCCCGATTACGAAGATAACCATATTGCTTTGGATCATCTCGTGTCCGTCCTCGACAAGATTGCCGGAGCAGAGGACTCACGCATTGCCAGAATTCTTGTGGTGGGAGCGGCTTCTCCCGACGGTTCTGCAAAGCTGAATGAATACCTTGCCGGTAAGCGTGCGCAGGCATTGACCGATTATATTACAAGCCACACTGCCCTTTCTCCCTCTCTGTTCGAGATAAGCAATATCGGCGTGGCATGGAATGCCCTGCGTGCTCTGGTTGCCGACAGCGATATGGCGGGCAAGCAGCAGGTGCTGAACATTATCGATACCGTTCCGGTATGGGATGCTACCAAAAATGTCGGCCGTTTGGGGCTTATCATGCAACTGAATCAAGGCAAGACCTATGAGTATATGAAACGGCACTTCTTTCCGAAGCTTCGTAATGCAGGATATATAAAGGTGTTTTATGAAGCGCAACTGTAGATTGAAAGCTTGAAACGACAGTAAACAAACCAATTTTATTAATATTTTTTTGAAACAACAATGAAGAAGATTAATTTATTAGCAGTGGCTCTTGCAGCCTTCACCATGTTTTCATGCTCCAACGAGGAGATTACCGATTTGGGCAGCAATGCTCCGGGCGAAAAGGCTACTCTCACCATCAGGGTGGAAGGAGCAGGTAATAACGTGGCGCAGTCGAGAGCGACAGGTAGTGCCGGTACTACAACCGATGTTGTAATTAACGACTACGTCGTATTCATTTTCCGTGACGGCGGTGCTTTGGACTGTCCGCCTCATTACAGTTCTTCCAACGCGGCGGCTACGATAGCCGACGGTACAACTGCTGCCAAGACGGCTTATGTAATAGCCAATACCGGTGTACTTGCCAATGGCCCTTTTGCTAATGTAACAAAGGAAGCTGACCTTAAGGCCGTTACCGCTGACTTGATGTCCAATAGCAACACGGCTACCCAAACGAAAGATAACCTTTGGATGTCGGGTGTGGAAGATATAACCTTCAACGGTACAAGCGGTTCGGTTATCGTACAATTAGGTTTCGTTGCAGCCGAGATTGAACTTATCGTTAAGGACAACCGTACCAATCTCACCGGTGGTAGTAATATTACGATTACAGACGAAAACGTTGTATTGCTATATGCGGGTAAAAGTGGAAAATTCTTTGGCACAGAAGCAGAAAAGACAACTCAATCCGAATTCTATTCGGGCGATGTTTCTTATATAACAAATGTTGGCTCAAATATTACAGAATCCGCAGCTTTGAAAGATGCGGTAAGCACAGCTTTTACTGCTAATGCAGGTGGTGATGTTTTCAACCACTTCTACACCTTCGGTAACGATGGTGCGACTCAACCGACAATTCTTGCCATTCAGTCTAAAAGAACGATAAACGGTAACGATGAAATCATTTATTACCCGATTCAGTTCACAGCAGATGATGCCGGACAAACTATCAAACCGGGTAATTATTACACCGTAACCCTTACCTTGAATGGTGACGTGGATGCCGGTGGTGGCGGTGGTGTTACCAATCCGGATCTGCCGCTCATCGATTCATCGGTAACGGTCACTATCACGGCAGCCTCATGGACTCCTGTAACTTTTAACAAAATTTTCCTATAGAATTTCATCTTATTCTTTAAAGCTGCACCGAAAGGCGGGTATCTCCCCCCATGCCCGCCTTTCTTTTCACTCATGCCATTGATAAAATTCAATAACTAAAAAACAATACTGACCATCAATTAAAAAAACAACTCATGCAGAATAACAAATTCCATTATAGCCTGCACATACTGCCTATCTTGTTCTTTATGGCATTTGTATCTGCAAGCTGCATCAAGGACGACCTCGGCGATTGTCCTGCTCCCCGCACTCCCGGCTTTTCCTTACAGTTAAAGGCTTTTGATGCCGATGGTGGAAGCCTCGACAGTGAAACGATAAAAGACATCACGCTTTATATATTCGATGCCGATAAAGCATTGCTCGACATCCGCAACGTTCTCCTTTCGGAAACCGTGACTCTGGATTATCCCGGACACGACAACCTGAAACTGGTGGCGTGGGGCAATGGCAAACAAGGCGCCCAGTCGATGCCCGCATTGAAAGAGGGCGACCACTTAGAGACGGCATTCGTGTCGCTCATCCAAACTCGGACAACCTTACCCGTGGCAGGCTCGCCCAACGACCTGTTCTACGGCACTATAGATATAACTCCCGCTGCCGACGCTTCTGCCAGGGAACTCCCCTTGCGTCGCAAAGTCTCAGGGGTAGCCATTACAGCGCGCCACCTCAGAGAGTATATAGGCAGCACCGAAGGCGAGTACCACTACATCGTGCGCAAAACCACCGACAAGCTCGACTTCTACGGCAGGTCCAACGGCACGGAAGTAAGCTACCGCCCTCAGGCGGCATTCAATGACAAAGGCGAATTCGTATCCCCTGCTTTCAATATATTCCCCACCGAAGCGGACATCAAGATAGACATCTACCACCGCGACGTGCTGAAAACCACCGTAATTACCGACAGCAACGGTAACCCCCTGCGTGTGTCGGAAGGCAGGCTGCTCAATGTGCTGGTAGACTTTCAGGGAGCTGTAAGCGTAGACGTCAGAGTCACCGACTGGGGCAAACAGGCGATATGGAAAGAATTTTAATGGCGATATAGCATAGAAAAAGAAACTGTTTATGATGAAAAAGATAGCAATCCTGTACTTTCTCGGTGCACTGCTCCTTTCGGGGTGTGTGCGCGATGAATTTGATACCACACGTGTGGAAGAAGGCTTGGCGGCACATGTCGGACTGAAAATGGTGATGCCCGATATGGGCGGTGAACACGGTGAGGGAAGCACACGCAGCACTGCCGATACCCGTGCCGTAGATGACGATGTGGAGAACAGGCTGGAAACCCTGCGCGTACTGATATTCGACAGCAATGGCGATATAGTGACCAATAACGTATATACGGAACAGTCGGCAGGTTCGCTTTCGTCGCTTCGGATAGAAACCCGGTCGGGTGGCAATAGTACATTCTGTTTCGTTGCCAACAGCAAGGACGATATGGACGAACGGCTGTCTGCCATCACTTCCTACGATGCTCTCCGTGAATTTGTGATGACAGCTTCCGGCTTGTCCTTCGGCCTGAACTCCACCGATCCTCTTATTATGACTGCAATTGTGGAGAACGTAAACGTGCAGCCGGGTAACAATGCCATTGATACCCCCGTACAGCTTCAATACCTGGCTGCAAAACTCACGCTGCGTGTCATTGACGAGACTCCTGTCGAACATACTGTATCCGTTATCGGCTGGGACGTACTGGATGCTCCGGCGCGCAGCTACCTCTTTGCGAATGACACAGATGTCAATCCCGACCCGGATACCTCTGCCGATAAAGACGAATATTGGATGACGACCTCGGTGGATTATCCTTTTGAAAAAGAGGATGACATTCAGCTTATAGAACCAGGATCAACTCGATTGGTTAAGAGATTTTCTCAAACACTCTATTTCTTCGAGAACCGTCGCGGCGAACGGGTTCCTAATACCTTACCCACCAATCCCGACGAACGATATCCCAATATGGCTATAGGCGATGGGGACCCCCGTGGTAAGGCATGGTTCAAACCCAAGCGCGCCACCGCTATTGTCATCACCGCCATGCATAAGACTGTAGACGCAGCGAAGGAGATAAAGGCGTATATCTATTTGGGCGGTAACAGTTATAAGGATTACAATATCCGCCGCGGATATCATTATACAATTGATGTAAAAGTGAGAGGAACCAATAATATCCAGATAGATACGAATTTAAAGGTTGCCGATGGTAATTTTGTGGTAGACTATGGCAAGAACCTTACGATGGATGCACATCCCGATTTCCGCCCCATGCGCATGCATGCCGCTAATGGCACGGGAACCATGGAGATACTCGACTCGCAAGGCAGGACTTACGATGAACCGGGTTTTGATGCTACTTGGCTCAAAATCTCTCCTTTGAACCTGATGTACCATCAGGTGAAGCAGTCGCCGCCCAATGATGAGTGGCAGCAAGCTGCCGAACCTCAAAGTAAAATCGTGCGTCCTAAGTATATTCCGCACAAGAGCGTCCGGGAAAAATTGGCGAGTAAAGGCGGTTGGAACACTATTCCTGCCGGTAAGGAAGATGATGACAATATGACATTTGCCGATGCCACCTACCGCATGTGCTATAAGATAACGGACATACCGTTTGCCGATGTCACGGTTACTAATCAGACATTGCATGTTTATGCCGATGAATTTCTGGAGAGAGACGGTGACCGCACTGCAAAAGTACGTTTTACCTACCGCAATAATGCTACAGGAGTGGAGGAAGTCAAGACTATTACTGTCAGCCAGAAAGGATATTATTCTTTCTATCTGGATGATAACGACCCCGATGCCGGACTGTGTGTACTGAACGAAGACGGAACACCGAGTAATGTGCGCAAAAAAATGGTGGGGGAAAGATTTCCGGAGTATAAATTGGCCATGAATCCGGGAGTTTCTCCTGTTCTGCAGAATCTATTGTCTATGGAATGGGGATTTCCTAACTCTTATATCTATAGCGGTGATGATAAATACCGCAACGGTAAATACCTGACGGCAAATCTGGTTTATAAGGATGTTGTCAGAAAGGATAATGAGCCTGTCGAATTCGGACTTGGCAGTGACTCTTACAGGAATATGTTTAATGGTGGAGCACTGGGGGTGGACGGAAAGCCTCTTCAAGCCTATACCGGAACGAATACCGGAGCGCCATATTATTATCCGGATCCAGCCGGAGATATTTATCATCCCATATACAAAAGCTCTGCTGCCCGGTATTGTTTTGAGAAAAACCGTGACCTGAATGGCGACGGTATTATTGATGATTCTGAGACTTTTTGGTATTTGCCGGCGCTGAATGAAGTGTATCTCCTTGCGATAGCCACCAATGTAGAAGATTTTGCTTTTGGAGGAGCTGTTCATCAGAGTTCTACTGAAGGTGGAGCAACTGTTTCGAGAACCGTTAGAATGTACGGTGGTAAAGGTACGGGTTCCTATTTATATCCAAATTACTCTGAAGATAATAAGAATTATGGGGGTCAGCTTCATAAGATTACCCGTTGTTGGAGAGAGTTGAAATAAGGCAAGAATATGGTTTTATTAAAATTAAGTTACAATATAGAATGAAAAATAGCATGAAAATAATACTGACCTTGTTGGCTTGTTTGCTGGCAACAACAGCCGGCTATGCCCAAAGAGTATATGAGGAAGGTGGGAAAGTTATCATAGATGCCTCGGCAATACCGCATACGAAGGTTAAGAAAGCGAGGACTACCGATGCTACACTTGATGCCCCGGGAACAAATACCCTTGAGAATTCAAGTTCACATATAAATAATGATAAGGTATATTACAAATTTGAGGTTTCACCAGACTATACTTCTAACTATAAATATACATGGTTTGATGCATTAGAGGCATGTGCGAATTCGACAAAGGACGGTGGAGGTTGGCGTTTGCCGACACAGAGGGAGCTGCTATTGATATGGGTACTGACGCCTGAACTGGAACAGTTTGGCATCTCTCCTCCTGAGACTAGTACGGGGCAATACGCCGTTTCTTATATGCTGTCGGCTACTGAATATTCTGCTGGTACCGTAGGCATAGTTCAAAATACTTATAGAAATGGTGTGCTCACGATGCGTTGTCTAAGTGGTAATATATTTTCGTCGGTTGGTGTAACGGGGAAAGATACCCGCGAAAGATACCGTTTTTTTCGCTGTATCCGCGACCTTGATTAATCCCGTTTCATCCTTGCCTTCAGTCATTCTCCAATAACTGAAAACGATAAAAACAATCAAAATGAAAAAGATAACTGTCTTGTACCTACTGTGTATGCTGCTCCTTTCCGGTTGCACGCGCGATGAATTCAATACCGTCCGTGTGGAAGAAGGCATTGCTGCACGTGTCAGCCTGAGAATGCTGCCGCCCGATATGGGCGCTGCAAGCAGTACAGGCAGCGGTACCCGCACCGTTCCTTCCGATGTGGAGAACCGGCTGGACAACCTGCGTGTACTGATATTCAACGGTAGTGGCGAGCTGGTGACCAACCGCAAATACACGGCACAGCCCAATGGGTCATCGCTCTCGTCTCTCCAAATAGACACGTGGTCGGGTAGTAACCATACATTCTGCTTTGTGGCAAATACTAAGGACGATATGGACAGTCGGCTGGCTGCCGTTACCTCTTACGATGCCCTCCGTGAATTCATGGTAACGGCGTCCGGTTTGGACTTTGGTCTGAACTCTACCGAGCCTCTTGTGATGACCGCAATCCAGGAACATGTAGACGTGCAGCCGGGCACCCATACCAGCACAACCCCCATACAGCTTCAATACCTGGCGGCAAAGCTCACGCTCACCGTCACCGATGCAACTCCCGCGGGGCAGGAAGTAACCGTCATCGGCTGGGATGTGCAGGATGTTCCGGTGCGCAGCTACCTCTTTGAGGGCAATGCCGACATCAATCCCGATCCGGATACCACTGCCGACGACAAGGATGAATACTGGCTGACAAGCACCGTAGACTATCCCTTCGAAACGGAAGACAAACAGGCAAAGACCGTTTCCCAAACGCTCTATCTCTTTGAGAACCGTCGGGGCGGACGTATAGCCAGAGCATTGCCCGATGACCCCGGCAAGCAATATCCGGGCATGAAGCAAGACGATGCCGACTCCCGTGGCAAGGCATGGTTCAAACCCGGGCGCGCCACTGCCGTTGTCATTACTGCCATGCACACAACCGATGTCGAAGTGAAGCGGGTAAAGGCATATATCTACTTGGGCGAAGACAACCACAGCGATTACAACATTCGTCGCGGCCATCACTACACCTTTAACATTACAGTGCGTGGCGTTGACGACATCAAGGTAGATACGAATGTGGACTCTTCCGTAGGCGATTTCCTCATAGACTACGGCAGCAACCTGACAATGGACGCGCACCCCGATTTTCGTCCCATGCGCATGCACGCCGCAAACGGTACGGCCGTTGTGGAGATACTCGATTCGCAAGAACGGGCCTGCGATGAACCGGGTTTTGATGCCGACTGGCTGAAAATCTCTCCCTTGAATCTGATGTATCATCAGGTGAAGCAGTCATCGCCCGGCGATGCGTGGCAGCAGGCTGCCAACCCCGAAAGCAAGTTTGTGCGTCCCAAATATATTCCGCACAAAAGCATCCGGACAAAGCTGGAAGCTGAAGGCAAGAGCGGCTGGCCTGCCGTTCCCTCAAATCTGGACGATGACGATAGCCTGCCCTTTGCCGATGCCACCTACCGCATGTGCTACCGGATTACGGATATACCGTTTGCCGATGCGTCCGTAATTGACCGGACTTTCTACGTCTATGCCGACGAATTTTTGCAGAACGGCGGCAACCGTACCGCACGGGTGCGTTTCTCGTTCTATAAGAATGGGGGAGATCCGGATAAACCGGAAATACGGATTTTCATTATCAATCAGTCGGGGTATCTCTCTTTTTATACGGATGATAATCATAAGGGTGCAGGGCTGAATCTTTTGAATGAGGACGGAACGCCGGGCAGTGTGAAAAGGAAAATGGTCGTGGAAAGGTATCCGGAGTTCAGCATGGTGATGAATCCGGGCATCGACCCTTCGCTGCAGAACATAAGCACGATGCAATGGGGATTCTCCGACGGTTATGTTTACAACAGTCCGGACAAATTCCGCAATGGCAAGTTCCTGACGGCAAATATGGTGTACACCGATGTACGGCGTACAGATAACGAGGCAACCGGATTTGGAATGGCATCCGACTCTTACAAGGATATGTACGGAAGCGAGCTACGCAATGCTAAAATCGGCGCTTATACCGGTACTGTTACCGGAGCACCCTATTATTATCCGGATCCTGCCGCAGATATTTATCACCCGATATACAAGAGCTCCGCCGGACGGTATTGCCACGAGAAGAACCGCGACCTGAACGGTGACGGCATCATCGACGAATCCGAAACCAACTGGTATCTGCCTGCGCAGCAGGAGTTGCTCCTGATGCTTATTGCCCTGCCCCAGAACGAACGTAATTTTGCAGGCAGCAGTTTTATCTCTTCTACCGAAACAGGACCTCGTAACTATGGTTACGCAGCATTTGGCATAAGGCAGGGCTATCCCTTTATATTCAGCAATACGCAGGGTAAAATGGCGTCGGTGACTTATACCGTCCGTTGCGGCAGGGAACTGAGGTGATGTTGCATGTGAATGAATGTACGGTTATACGCAAATGAAACAGCAATGAGGATATGAGAAAAAGCATGAGAACATTATGGGTTATGTTGTGCTGCCTGACGGTAGCAGCAGGTTATGCCTAGGAAGTGGTGAAAGAGAACGGAAAAATCATTATAGACGCTTCTGCCATACGGCACACCAGGACTAAGAAAGCGCGTGCCACGGACGGCACAAATGCCAGGCTCGGTACGGATAATGGAACCAATATCGGTTCGGCAGCGAGCGACGAGCAAGTGTATTACAGGTTTGAACTGTCTGCAGCCAGATTTTCCGCTACCTGGATTAATGCTGTAAACAGATGCAAGAATCTTACCGATGATGGCGGCGGCTGGCGCTTGCCCACACTTAAGGAAGCGATACTGATTTACATCCTGTGGCCGGAGCTACAGAAAGCAGGGCTGACGGAAGTGGCAGGAGGAACGGCTACCGAAGCGGGTGGGGGCGGAAACACATACCCGTATGTACGTTATAATGATGCGGGAGCCATTGTTATGGACGCGAAGAATGTTAGTGAGGATAAATATTTTCGCTGCATCCGCGACCTTGATTGAAACTGCATGTTTTGCTTTGTTGTTCGTGGTGGTTGGAAAAAGTAAAAGTATCCGGCTGGTATTGATAATAAGGATTTTACTTGAATTTTAGAATTGGAATTAGAATGATAACGAAATTAATAGAACCCGAAAACAGTCCCTATGCTATGAATAAAAAAGGTTTGTCCCGACTTTGTTCGTGTTTTTGTTTGTTTGCACACAGAGGGATATGCTACGGAATCGCTTGCGGAGGCGTCCTGTTTTTAGCGATTTTCGTAGCCGTTTTCGGTTTTCCTGTATGGGTGTCTGAGCTCTTCGAGAAGCGGATGGAGGCACGTAGGAAAAATAGAGTAGTGAACGCCGGCAGATGAATGATAATCGGTAAATGAATGCTGAGTGAGAGCCGGTAGATAGATGAATGACAGATAACAGAAGTATTAATAGTTTTAATAATTGATAACCCGTAATGAAGAATCCTAAAAAAGAAACGCGTGATGTCATAGCCAAGCACGTCCGTTGGACCGAAGCATTGCGCGTAGTGCGTGCTTACCACCCCGAAGTGACCATTATCTTGCCCCAGGAGAAAACTCAGATTTATCCCGGCGACGATGTGCGGGGCATGATTGCCCCTGCCGTCGGCGTCATCCGCCATGCACTCGATGCAGGAGTGTGGCAGTGGCACGGATACACTGCCGAGTCGCGTGTGAAGCAGGTACGCACCCTGCTCAGCCATTACTTCCATTATCACGAGGATAGCATCCATCCGGCAGAACTCGACCTGATGATTGAAGATTTGTTGTTTGTGCATAAAGCCTGAGGAGAATTTCCTAAAGTGATAATCGAACCTATTTGTGGTAAAGGTCATTTTTAACTGAATTATTTATGCGTATCTCAAAAGTAATTTTTATTTGCTGTTTTCTTCTGCCGTTTTTGGGCTCTTGCACCCAGGACGAAATAGAAGACAATAGTTATCCGTTATCAGAATATGACGGCACGGGTGTTTTGTTTCGTTTAAAGGCAGACTCTTTTGACGATACGAGTTCCGCTACCCGCACCGTGGATTTGACCACACCTTTCGATACCCTTTGTGTCTATATCCTCAAAGAGGGCCAAATTGACATCGACCGTGAAGTTAAATTCCCCGATCCTACAACAATTATGGTGGAAGGGCTCGAAACCGGCACCTACAACCTTCTTATATTAGCCATGAAAGGTAACTATAAAGAGGATGGAGCCCGGATACATAAAATAGAGAAAAGTTCCTCACCGTGGCTGTCTTTTCCTGAAAATACGCCGGCGAAGCCTCTGAAAGCCCAATATTATTATACGAATCACAAGTTCTCGGTAATAAACGGAAAAATCAAGATAGAGGAAATACGCATTCCCCAAGCTGTAGGGCTGGTCTCTTTTGATATACAATACAAAAGCGATTACGTGCGCAAATCGGTTCACGACTGTCATTTTATTCCTTCGGAAGACAGCAGGAGCTATTCTGCCCTGCATGCAGACGGCAGCCATTCGGGACAGCGAAGCATAGCATCCTTCTCGTTATCGGAACAAAAACAGTGCTTATTTTTCCCTACCGTAAAGGATGGTTTTTCCGGTCAAGTAGTAGTAAATACAATGAATCACCGAAAGGAAAGTTTTGACACGGAGTATGATGCAAAGGCAACCTTAGATGCCGCCAGGCATTCTACCATACATGTGCAGGCTGTACATCCGGAAGACAATATGGGTACTAACCTTGCCGATGAGCTCACTCCTCTAAATTATTATACAATTCTAAGTGATGAAGAACCTGCTTCAGTCTATACCAATGCAAATCTACGGTCATTTTATATAACCCAACCTTTGCAGATAAATATGGAGAACGATAGTTTGCACATGAGATTTTATTCTCCCGTAGGCATAAAAGAGGTTACAGTCATGGCAAAAAGTCCGACTATGGATGAATATGTGGAGTTCGTTTACATTGACGACATTCCGGCATTTGCCGATATTAAGACATCGATAAAGGTACTGGAGAAAGGATTATACCGCACTGAATCAGGGAAAGTTCTACAATTTTCAGCAGAAGAGATGAATCCGGCTTCCTTGAGTCTTAAGATAGCTTGCAACGACCCGTATTGGACTAAGATTTCCCAGATAAAAGCGAAATGGTACATCAAATTCGTACTTAATGGAGGAAATCCCGTAACAGGAACTCCCAACAAGAACTGGTGGGGAATACGCCCTGTACATTGCAGGGAAGCTGTTGCACTCTTTTTGAATATCGGATATATGTGTACGCTGGAAAAGTTCCAGCAGCGGGTTTCGACGTTCCAAGGAACCTTTCTTGACAATAACAGGTATCCAGTTGACACATCAACGCTTATATCCAGACTGGAAAACCTTTCCGGATTCGACATCGGACTTATATATAGTGGCAATGGTGTATCAGGATTAGGTGGGGGCAGAACATGGGGAGTCTATCAGAAATCTTTCCTTTATCATTACGAAAACAGCGGCGGATGTTGTTCCACTATTTTTCACGAATTAGGTCATTGTTTAGGCTACAACCATAATAGCACCATGACATACGGACAGTGGGCTTCGGGATGTGCCGATGTGTTCTACAAGAATAACATAAAAGATTTTCCTGTCAATTCCCACACAATATTAAAATCAAGAAGTAATCCCAATATCTACTAATAATTATGAAACATTTGTCTGTTATTATATCTGTATTATTTTCAATACTTTGCATCGGATGCTCTAAGGAGGATTTTAACGATGGAAAAACCAATGATGTTCAGAACAAGCATTCTCTCCGGCTTTTGGTCTATACACCGACTTCGGAAACTGTTCTTAGTACGGACCTGCCGAGAAACATAGAGGCTTATCTGTTCAAAGAGGGAGTTCTGTCCGACGTTTACAAAAATCTGACAGTGGATAAGAACGGATACACTACAATCAGCTCGTTAGCCGAAGGAGAGCAAATCTATTTCTTTGTAAACACCGGTAATCTGCTGGATGGGATTACACAGGAAATAGGCCGATTGAAAGAGAACGAACTGCTTGCCACTACAATACTCTCTGCCTCTCCTCAAGCAGATGGAGAGAAACCGGTGATGACCGGAAAGGCAGACTTAACCGGAAGCCAGGAGAGTACCACCCAAGTATTGCTTACACGGGCCATTGCCAGAGTAGACTTAAACATAGCTGACGATGCCGACATACAAATCAATAGGATAAGTATGGATAACATACATTGTGAAGCATTCCTGCTTCCGCAAAACCCGGTCAGTTCACCGTCCGGTGCAGCATTGGCAAAAATAGACACTACATTCAATACCCCGTTGAAGCCGGGTGAATATGCCGGATTAGTCCACCTGTATGAACAAGTGGGGGACGGTATTCCTGTGGAGCTGCATGGCACTCTTGAAGGCGATCCTGTCACACTTTCACTGGCACTGCCTAACACAATCCATAGAAACCACATTTATAAAATAAAGTTATTTAGCGGAGACAGTTCTAATTTGCAGGCAAGCATATCCGTGGAAAATGAAAGTTGGGAAGTCGAAGAAACTATCACGGCAAAACCTTCTACCCATATTTTGGTTAATAGTGAACTTTCTACTTTGGCTGAAGGGGCGTATGTAAGTGCAACAAAAGATACGGTTTACCTCCCGAGCAAAGAGTCAACGTCAATACTTGTACTGGATAAGGTGCCGGAAGATGCGGAATTCACAATTGATGGGACAACAGCCTCCATTACTCCGTATACGGAAACTCGTGCCGACCTTCAAGGGAAAAAGTTCTTGGTACGCAATTCTTGGAAAAAGCCGGGTACTAAGACGGAATATATGTACCTGAATATGCACAGCAAGAGGCACCCGGACTACTACAGTGGCCGGTTGGTAATTGTTCAGTCCAATGCCACGACCTTCAAGGGAGAATTGTATAATCATCTTACAAACACCCCACCCTATAACATTCATTTCAATAAATATGTCGACAGTGCTTTAGGTCGGATAGAGGTACCTAAGAACTATGAGGTTAGTGTCAGTGGTGGCAGTTGGCTAAGGGCGATACCCCAAGGAGACGGAGTTTATGAGATTCAGGCAGGCTACAAGCCTAACGATCCGGAAGCCAATGGCAGCACTCAGGAGGGTTTGCTCACCGTGAACGGCCCGAATGGCATACATGAAACATACACCGTTACCCGGTTGAATCACGGCTTGCCTGTTGTCCTTATGGGTGATACTTACTGGTGTCGTTTCAACTTACAAGGAAACTCAAAGAGTTTCGACGACCAGATAACCGTCAGTGAATCTGAAACAATAGGTGATCTGTCTGCCTATTTTGCCTCTTGTTCTGACGAGGATTTTGTACGTTTAACCGGCAGTCAGTACAAAGGGCGCTATACGCAGGGAATGAATTTAAAGTATGACGCATCCGTCCCGCGTTTCTATTTCGATTCGTATGAGTCGCTCCAGAATCCGGCAATCATAGGAAATGGATCGGTAAGCAGCCATTGTCCGGAAGGATACCAGCTTCCTACTTCGAGAGATTTTGAGCTTTTGTTAAAATCGGGGGCTATTAACTACACGCTTAATGGCACACCGGTAAATTACACAACGGGTAGTGGAAGACCGGCCGTTATTTCAGCCCATAGCCGAGAAAATATAGCGTGGGAAGGAGGTCTCCTTGCAACAGCCAATTACATCCAAATTGCTTTTGACGAAAACAATCTGGTCTTGGGAGGATTCGGTCACCAATTTGATTCTTCAAAATCAATTGCTGCAAAGGTATTGTGGGCAACCATAAGTGGAGGGCACCAAAGCTGGACTCATACAGGGACTACAGCCAAGGCGGAAGACCATAATGTAAACAAATCCCGTACGATTCGCTGCATTAAGACGTCACCGGCTTTTATAATAGAAGAATAATTCGGTGTTAGTTCTTGGTGGTTTTGCTTTAGTAGGGTACAACGGTTGAATGTGTGTCAAAACTAAAATCCGCTTACTATTTGTTTCTTTTTTAGGCACGGATTACGCGGAAAACACGGATTTTCTTTGTTCTTTTTCCGTGAAATCCGCGAAATCCGTGCCTAAAAAGAAATAGCCGCGCATATAGGAAAATATATCAGTAATGATTTATAATGGAATATATCAGTTATTGTTATTTCTGCAGCCTGTCAATCAATGCTGTTTTCACTACCTCGTATCCTTCTTGTGGGTTAAAATGCTCATCAGGACGGAGCAATTGTTTGGTATCTCCTAAAAATTCCTCATCTTGCATTTTTTCTTCCATATTAATGATAAACTCCTTGTATGTAGGAATGTGATCCACCACAAAATCCATATACAGATTATAACATTTTAGTACATTTACGATATTAAGCTCTTTTGTTGTCAGTGCTTTATACAAATCGTACAAATCTCTTCCTTTTCTTCTTTGATATAATGCTCTGAGTTTTGTGCCTACAAGCTCATCAAGTTGGTAAGTAAGAACATCGCATCCTCCTTTGTACCATTTATTTGAAACGGAAAATGGAATTTTCTGCATAGGTAGCACATTGAAATGTTCCTTACAGTTTATTTCTATCTTTAAATGAATAGGAACAACCGGAGGTATTTCGGACTCCATTCTGAATATTAAAGTATTATTGTTCCTCTTTTGCTTAATCTTTGGCTCTCCGAGAAATGATAAGGCTTCTCTAATATGATCGTAAGTTTCTTTTATTGGCTCTGCTGTAACCTGTACAAGGTCAATATCCTCACTATATCTGGGCTGAGGAGAAAGGTATAGTTTATGCAAGGCCGTGCCACCGCGAAAAGCAAGATGAGATGCCAGATATTCATCTTTATATATTTCTGTTAAGGCTCTACAAATAAGTAAGTCTTGCTCTACTTGTTCTGAGTCGGTCCATGGAACAGTTTCATTCCATTCTCTAATTGCAAATTCGGGTATCATTCGTCTACTTCTATTTCTTGGTTAATGATTACTTTCCATTTTTTTTCTATTTCACAGTCCAGTGTAGATTTACCTATCTTGAACGGTATTTTCCTCATCGGGAGGGAAGAGGTCTTAGCTTTAAGCTTATCTGCAAGTTCTTCTCTCTCCAAAACATATTCTAATATATATCCCAATCTTTGATATGTAGGAGTTGATGTAAGATTGAAGAAATCTTCATCTAATCTGTCGAAGTCAATGCTATCTACCAATTCATTTAGTACGGTACATACCCTATTTAATCCGCCTACATATTTTTCATTCTCAATTAAATCAATTGCAGTCAATTCTGGCGAGGACACATTTACATAGCCTGATTGAGCTTTATGTTTCCGTATGAATTTTTCCGGTATGTTTTTCTTTGAGAAGAAAAGAATAGAAGTTCCTGTTTTTGTGGTATTTCTCAATTTGGGAGCCTCTGTTGTCACGGAGAAAGTTTGAGCTCTTTGATGTGATGCTCCATAGAACGATGCTGCATTAAGTAAACTGATATAGTATTCTTTTCTTAAGAATACCATTAACGCGTCAATATAAAATACAGGCGGGATAATCGCTTTCAAAGCATATTCAATCGGCATGATAACATAAAACCCTTTCCAGGGAGAAATAATTTTTTTCTTTATAGTTAAGCGATATAACGAAGTACTGATATAGGCATTACCAAATTGAGGAAAATTCTTTTGAACTTCCTCAATAGTGAAAGTGTAATACCCTCTCATCTCTTTTTCTTCAATCCAGTCTGATAAGCTTTGTTCTTTCATGTGCTCTGCAATATAATTGCAAAGATAATCATTTTCTGATGATAAATGCAATTCTATTGCTTTAATTCCGTGTATTTTTCTCCCCACCGGAGTCTCTGTTTCACAACTATTAATTCAGTGAAATAAAATACGTACTTTCCTTTCTAATTGTTTGTAAAGTAAATATTTACATGATTTTACGTGTAAATATTTACTTTTCATGCCTCTTCGTTATTTGATATTTTTGTGTATTCATCGTGCATTGGGGCAGTGAAACGCTTCCGGGCGGTGTGGTATAAATTTTAAACAATTAGAAAGAATAATGAAATCAATGAAAACACATCGTCTGTCAGGGGCGGACACATCGTCTGTCAGGGGCGGACACATCGTCTGTTACACTCGTATACATCATCCGTAGGGGTGGAACGCATCATCGGTTCTGCCGCTCTGCGTCGCCGTTCCGTACCGCTACGCCGTAGATATACGATAGTATATCTTATCTTCTATTGAATTATATTGTGTACGCTGCGTGGCCGGAAGCATGGCTGCCGCACGTGCATAACCGGTTGACGTAAAGGCATGTGCCGTGACCGCCGGAGCGGTCGTTTTCCGGTTTCGACATTTATCAATATTTATCTGTAACTTTAGTATGAAAAACAATTTGCTTAGAATGGGCTATGTCATGGTTTCGCGTGCATTGCTACAAGAGATTTGCGAGAAAAAAGGTGCGGCATGCTGCGAGGAAGAAGCCTTCCTGCGGGTGCTGACAAACGTCAACTTCAAGCCTGCCGTAGTATTCTGCAACGGAGCCGGGGTGCAGTGTGCCCGTGGAGAGTCCGTCATCACTTTTATGGGCTGGGCGGACATATTCGGCTGGACAAGGGCGCGTACCCGGCGCTTTTTCGACCGGTGCTTCGCTGCAGGGCTTATCGAGCGCGTGCCGGGCTGTTGCCCCAGCCACATCCATGTGCCCGGCTATGATGCCTGGACGGGACAGCCGGCATCCATTGGGAAGGTTATGAACGCTGCCGGCAGCTTTTCCGCCGCTGCCGTCCCCGTTGCCGCCAAGTCGAAATCTTCCGCCGCTTTCGAAGAGTCGCTGAAGGAGTTTCTTGCCTATTACGGCCGCACCACCCACCTGCCGGTGGAGAACGGCAGCTATGTCCGCGCCCTTTGGAAAAAACTCTCCACCCGCGAGCGCGAACTTGCCTACCGGAAAGTGGAAGATTATTATTTCAGCCTGAACAATACGCATTTCTGCTACCAGGCTGCCAAATATCTGGAATATAGAATCTTTGAAAACGAATTTGTCAATTAATCGCCCTTTTATCCTTATGGCAGAAATCCTCAATCCTCATGATGCCGACCTGGAGTCGGTAATCTTAGGCGCTTGTCTCGCCGAAAGTACCGCTATGGTGCTTGTAAGCGGGAAGCTGTGCCCCGAAATGTTTTACGAAGCGAAGTATGGCGAAATCTTTGCCGCCCTGCTTGCCATGCACCGCGCGGGCAAGGCGATAGACATCATTACGGTGCGTGCCGAGCTTGCCGCCCGTGGCAAACTGGAGTTCGTGGGCGGCGCCTTCGAGCTGGCGCGTCTGTTGGGCAGGGTGGCATCGTCCGCCCACCTGGAGTATCATGCGCTTATCTTGCGCGGCATGTATATCCGGCGCGAGATGATTAGCGACCTGCATCGTCTGCTTGCCGTAGCCGCCGATGAGACGGTGGATTTGGGCGATGCCCTGGCCGGACTGCATCAGCTTATCGAACACCTGGAAGGTAAAACCGACTTTGCCGGCTGCCTGCGCGACATGGACCGCCTGATGCTGGATACCCTTAGGCAAATGGACGGCAGGGTGGCGAACAACCGCGACGGCATCACCGGCATCCCCACCGGCCTGCGCGACCTCGACAGGCTCACTGCCGGCTGGCAACGGGGCGATCTGCACATCATAGCCGCCCGTCCTTCGGTGGGCAAGACCGCCTTTGCCCTGCATCTGGCACTGGCGGCGGGACGTGCCGGGAAGCAGGTGTTGGTGAACAGCCTCGAAATGCAGGGCGAAAGGCTGGGCGACCGCTGGCTCTGCGCACAGGCTGCCTCGCTGGATGCCGGACACCTCAAAAGCGGGCAACTCAGCGCTGACGAGCAGCAACAGGCTCTGGAAGCCGCCCGGCAACTGTCGTGCCTGCCTGTGTATGTGGACGACAACCCGAAGGCGAGCATGGATCATATCCGCTCGTCGGCTCTGCTGCAAAAGAGCAAGGGGCATTGCGACCTGCTGATTATCGACTATCTGCAACTCTGCGATATGAAGTCGGAACAGAAGAACCGCAACCGTGAGCAGGAAGTGGCGGAAGCGAGCCGCAAGGCAAAGCTGATAGCCAAGGAGCTGGATATTCCCGTTATCCTGCTTTGCCAGTTGAACCGTGAGTGCGAGATGCGTGCCGACAAGCGGCCTGCACTGAGCGACCTCAGAGAGAGCGGCGCCATCGAGCAGGATGCCGATGTGGTGATGTTGCTCTATCGTCCCGCACTGTACGGACTGACGTCCGAGCGCAAGAGCAAATTCCCTTCCGAAGGGTTGGGCATGGTGATTCTTGCCAAGCACCGCAACGGCGAGACGGGAGATGTATATTTCGGGCATAACCCCACGCTGACGAAGATTGGCGAGTACGAACCCACACTGGAGTGGATGGCGAGAAACGCACGCTCTTCCTGTTAGAAAAAAACTTCGCTTTTATCGGAAAATAAATGGCAAAATACTTGACTTTGCCTCTCTGATTTCGTATCTTTGTGATGTGCTCGAGAGGGGAAGTAATTATTGGATAAGGCGCCTTAAATCTTTTGTTTGTTGTGTGTCCCGGGCTTTTTCTTTTAAGAATTTTATTTACTGTTTTTTTAATCTAAACCTAAACTTTATTTTTATGGATGTACTTGTAGAACGCTTTCAGCGTCGTAGAATCGTGAGCGATAAAAGCTCTCCCATGTTGTATTATCTCCGTCAGAAACCCAAAACGTGCGGAACGGTGGATATTGATGTCCTCGCCGCCAGTATTCAGAAGAACTGCGCCATGACAAAAGGCGATGTGAAGCACGTGATAGAGGCTCTTGTGGAAGAGATTCAGGCGAACCTTGCCAACGGCGACAAGGTGAAGCTGAACCAGCTCGGCACGCTTCACATGACGTTCCGCTGTCCGGGTGTGGAGAAGTCGGAAGACTGCACGGTGAGGAATATCTCCAAAGTGAATATCCGCTTTGTGCCCGACAAGGAGCTGAAGCTTGTGAACGGCAGTACGGCTGCCACCCGCAGCCCGGCAAATGTGGCTTTCTCGCTGGACAAGCCTGCGGATGGCAGTTCTTCCGGTGGTAGCGGCGGCAATAGCGGCGAAGAGGAGAATCCGCTCGGATAGTCGGTTTCCTGCTGATTTTCGGTATCAGTCTTAGGGCTTGTCTGAATATTGTTCTGAATATTGTTTGGAAAGCATGTTTCCTGCTTCTTCCGGATTTCCCGGATTTCTTTTCATCCCGTTTTCCCTTTTTATGTGGAACAGCATTCGGGCACGCCCTTATCATAGTTTTTAACCTAACCCTTAATTTAAATCTTATGGCAACAAAATCAAACTGGTGGGACAAGCTCCTTAAAATCGTAATCGCCGTAGCTTCGGCTGTTTTAGGCGCTTTGGGCATGAACGCAATGCCCGCCTGATTGTACTTCATACGTAAATTACGTACTTAATTCTTAAGTTACTTAACTTTATACTTAATAAAAGTGAGATTTATCAACCTCATCGTCATCCACTGTTCCGCTACCCGCTGTGACCGTAGCTACACCGAACATGACTTGACAACAGACCACCTGCGCCGGGGCTTCTCCGGCGCAGGTTATCACTATTACATCCGCAGGAACGGCGATATAAAGACGCTCCGTCCCATGACACAGCCCGGTGCGCATGTCCGCGGCTACAACGCCCACAGTTTGGGCATCTGCTACGAAGGCGGACTCGATGCGCACGGACATCCTGCCGATACCCGCACCGATTTTCAGAAACACTCCCTGCGGGTGCTCGTAATGCTGTTGCTGCGCGATTATCCCGGCAGCCGCCTCTGCGGTCACCGCGACCTCAGTCCCGACCTGAACGGCAACGGCGAGATAGAACCCGAAGAGTGGATAAAGGAGTGTCCCTGCTTCGATGCGGCTGCGATTGTGCGGGAAGCAGCGCCGCCTAATCCGGGGTGTGCGGGGTGAGGGGAGATGTTTTTTCAGTCTTTCCAGTTTCTTTCCAGATTTGCCCCATACTTTTGTGGCATGAGAAGAGGTTGTATCAATGAAGCCTCTTATGGTAAAGAGAAAAACAGTGTCTTGAATTTGTAAATGAAAAAAAGAATGATTATGAAAAAACATTTGTTTGCCATGGTTTGTATGGCTGTGAGTTTGTGGAGTTGCAGTAACGACGATGCACCTGTTGTCGGTGGTCCGGAAAACGGTAAGGTGAGTGCCGAGGCGCAGGCTGCTTTGTTTCAGCTCTATCCGAATGCTACCGATGTGAACTGGTCGGTGAAAGGAGAGTATGTGGTGGCGGATTTCAATATGGCGGCTACCCGTGCGGCAGCAGGCGAATATGCGGCCTGGTTCGACAATGCCGGCCGGTGGTACATGACGACGGACAGTGAAATCCTCTTCGACCAATTACCCGCAGAAGTGAAAACCGCTTTCGGCGAGAGCGAGTACTCCGCATGGACCGTCGACGAGGTGGAACGGATTCAGCGCAATGGCCTGGAAGATGTCTATGTGATTGAAGTGAAGAATACGGTAGACGGCGTGGCAACGGAAATCGACCTTTATTATTCGAAGGACGGCGTACTGGTGAAAAAACTGGTCGACATGGACGAAGATTATGATTACAGCGATTACATCCCCGTAGCTCCGGCCGCAGGTGTGGACGCGTTCCTGAAAGCGAATTTCCCCAATGCCCGCATTCTGGACATCGACCGTGAAGATAACATGACGGAAGTGGAAATCCTGGATGGAAAGGTAGTGCGCGAACTGCTGTTTGACGGGACGGGCAACTGGCTGTTTACCAAGACCGAAATGAGCTATGCCGCATTGCCCGCTGTGGTGAAACAGGCGTTGGACGCTTCTGAATATGCCGGTTACCGGGTGGACGATGTAGACCATTATGTAACTTCGGCAGAGGAATATTACCGCCTCGAACTGGAGTCTGTCATGGGTGACGTGAAAGTAAAGATTACCGCCACCGGCGAATTGTCGCCGATGGAGCAGAACCCTGCCGGACCCGGAAATAATGCCGGCGGCATACTGACCGACAAAATCAAGGAGTTCATCACTCAGAAATATGCGGGAGCGCGTATCATCGAATCCGATATGGAGAAAGGCATGACGGAAGTGGAAATTTTTCACGAAGGACGTGAGAAAGATGTGTACTTCAACGGTGCGCAGGATTGGGTGAGAACCGAATGGGGCGTGCGGGTGAATGAACTTCCCGCGGCAGTGCTCGATGTTATCAGAAAAACGTATGCGGATTATAGGATAGATGATGCGGATTATGTGGAAACACGTACCGAATCGTATTATCTGGTGGAACTGGAACGGGGAGAAAACGAAGTCGATCTGCGTATTCTTCCAAACGGAACGATTCTTTAACGGAGTGATTCTTTAAACGAAAATGGCTTTGACAGCCTCTGATATGTGCGCGCGTACGGGCGCGCATATATTATATTGTGTCCCTCTTTTCATCCCTTTCTTCTTTCTGCTGGCATTCAAAAAAAATATGTTCTTCAACATGTTTATCAATCAGCGTGTTACGAAAAAGTTTTCATCTTCCGTGTAAAAAATCCCCTGATATATTTGGCTTGTATGTTATAAAGTCCTACTTTTGCACCCGCTTTCGAGAACGGGAGCAGCGATGTTTTGACATTCTGACAGGAACGGCGTAGGAACTCTTACATATTTCTTCTGCTTGGGACTTGTTTCTTTCTGAAATTCCCCTTTGAAAAAGCAGAATGAAAAAAAACTTCCGGAAACATTTGGAAGATATGAAATAAAGTTCTTACCTTTGCACCCGCTTTCAAAAAGTAAGCAGCGTTGGTTGACACTTTTTCTTGAATCCGGGTCGGTAAAACAACCTTTCTTTTGTTCTCCCTTTCGCAAGAGAGATGACGGGAAAAAGGAAAGATGAAAAAAAACTTCCGAAAATATTTGGAAGATATACTTAAAAGTTTTTACCTTTGCATCCGCTTTCCTGAAAAGAAAGCCGACATAAAAGAAGCGATCTTTGAAGAGATTTACATAAACAA
>NZ_JACOOD010000019.1:0-83806 GCF_014287405.1 Bacteroides sp. NSJ-48
TTGATACGCAAATCGGTGACAAACGGTGCAATAGCATCTCTCATATGTTAAATCTTACTCTTTCACGGGTAATGATTTGCAAACCATTCTTCTTCTTAAATCCGCTTTTCTTTGCGTTTTCCGATTTTTCGGCTTGTCATCATTTGACATCGTAACGACTCTGATATTAAGTCATTTAGCGTCATTTCTCCCGTTTTTCGAGGTTATTCCAGAGATTTTTCTTATTTTTGTATAATTGTCTATATTTCTTCATTCCTTCAAGCATTTCCATTACAAATAAGTCAGGAACGCTTTTTTTCATTTCATTGTTTATTAAAAAAGAGAGTTCTTCGTGATAAACACTAAAATCAAGCGATAAAGAGTGTACGCCACTTAACAACATGGAAGTGCGAAAATCAGGTAGGCTTACATATCCAAATATTTTTTTTTGAACAAATGACGGAACTATGTTTTGCTTGAAGTCTATCTGATTAATATCTCCCTTGCCTATAAATTCCCATATTTCATAGTCTATATTCTCTAAGCCGGTATTTATCGCATTTAGCTGGTAGGAATATTCTTGCGGTGTTCGCATTGGCTTATAAGTTTTCATAATATTTTGTAAGGAGTAGCGGTTTTCTATTTTTCATTTCTTCTTTCTTGTATTGCTACATAGCCGATTTTATTGCAATTAGGTAGTTTTTTTTTCTTTTCTGCTAATTCTGTAAGAGCCAAATAAATATCGTCAAGTTCCTTGCGGGTGTCCTCTGATAGGTCGTTGATGGCCGCTAAGGTGTCTTCACTGCTTTCCTCTAATTCTTTGACACGTTGCTTTAAGTCCTCTATTTCCTGCGTTGGATTGTTTGCTGATAAGAGGTATTGCCGTACTGCTACAAAGGCTCGCATAATACCTATGTTTACTTGTATAGCTATTTTGGAGGTTAGCACAGAACTAAGCATTGCTACTCCAAGTTCCGTAAACGCATACGGATTTCGTCTTAGTCCCATCTTTATAGAATTGGTGGTCACAATCTGTGACTTCCAATTCTGCGTTTCTTCTGTGGTAAGTTGAAACATAAAGTCTTCGGGAAAACGTTCTATATTACGCTTTACAGCTTGGTTTAGAGCCTTTGTTTGCACTCCATACATTTCAGCTAAATCACGGTCAATCATTACTTTCTGACCTCTTATCTCGTAGATTTTGTTTTGGATTACTGCTATTTCCATGATAATATCGGTGGTGTTAAAAAATCAATAATGTATCTTCAAGCTCTCAAATTGTGACCTTGAATTTTAATCAATGAGTGAAACTACTTTTTTCTTTGTGTCCTTATCAATGGCTCGGTAGCGGGCAAAAGCTTTGCTTCCCTCTGCGTGTCCGCTCATGGATGCAATCAGATTGGGGTCTTGGACTTTTTGATACAGATTGCCGACAAAACATCTTCGTGCCATGTGGGATGAGGCTACTTCATTGATAGGTCGCTGAACTTCTTTCCCGGTAATGCTATCTACTACCGTAACATTACGGGTAACACCGCATATCGTGAATATCTCTTTGATAGCGTCATTGTACTTCTGTGAGCTGATAAAAGGCAGGATTAGCCCTTTCTTGGTATTCCCTTTGTAGCGGTTAAGTATTTCCATTGCTCTGTTGTTAAGGGGTACGCTGACCGTCTTTTGGTTTTCCCCTTTTGTTTTGGTAGGAATGTATTCCACCGCCCCATCAATGATGTTGCTTTCGGTAAGCCTCATCAAATCAGACACACGGCAACCGATGCAACATTGAAAAATAAAAATATCTCTTTGGGTAGCCAATGCAGGACGAGCGGATAAATCAAAGTCGGCTATTTGATTACGTTCCTCCAGCGTAATGTAATAGGGTGTGCCGTACTTTTCCGATGTTACACCCTCATAGCTCTTAAATGGGTCATTTGCGGTCTTTCCCTTTTCAATTGCCCAATTATAGAACGCTTTTAATTTGTTGAATAGGGCACAAATTGTATTGTTCCCTCTTGGTTGAGGCTTCGGGCTTTTACGCTTGGTGTCGGTATTTGCAGGGAACTTTGCAAAGATATTGGGGTATTCCTCTAACAAAGTATGTTCATTTCTTAAATAGCTTTCGATGTCCTCTAAGGTTTCTTTATCCATTGTATCAATATCCAAAGCGAAGCCTTTGCGCTTACAGTCTGATAAGCGGATAAAGTATTCATAGCGGTGCAATGCTCGTACCAATACATCAAAGTTCTTTTTCCATACGTCTGACTTGTCACCCTCACGCTTACCGTTCACTTTCTTCTTGGCATTATCCCGAAAGTCGTTCATGCAGTCGAAGAAAGAGGGTTTATTTGGTTGCTCGTCTTTTGGAATATATTTTTCAGGATGGTGGAATTTATCAATAACCATTTGTAGCCAATCACTTGATACTGCATCTTTATCTGCGATTTCATAACTTTCAAGGATGATTTGTTTTAATTCTTCAATCTTCTTTTTGGCATTGTCGTGATAGGTCTTATCTTCTGATGCTATTCTATTCCGAACAAACACATCACCACGTTCAAAAACTACATATCCATTTTTTACAGCTTCTTTCATTGTTACGGAAGTAGCCTTTTCAGGGACACTTACACCGTTTAAAAAGGTTCTCTTTCTGTCAATGAAATATTCAAAGTGTTCAGCTGTAACATAAACTCCACTTTTGGCACGAAGATTTAGTTTGCTACCTTGAAACAGGCGAAGAAGAATTTCACTGCGCCCTGTTTCCTTTTGGATTTTCGGGGATAATCTTAGTTCTATTGTTGCCATAATACCTTATGTTTTAAAACGCATTGCAAAGATATAAAACAATCACGCCAAATCTAAACTTTTGGCGTGTTTTTGGCGTGATAATTGCAATTTACTAAGATTTTATGCAATCAGTCTTAACTTTTCAAAAATATAAATAACTGATAATCATTTGAATTATAATGAGGTTTATTTTATGGCATTTTATACTTGATAATCCCGCTTCGAGTACTCATTTAAGGCTTTGTAAATCATTGATTTATGAAGCTTTTTTTATGCTCTTTATCTAAATCGGAAATCTTATTTTTTTTCGGACCGCTCTGTTTTTCAGCAAAAATAGAGTCGCATTTTACCTTGAATTATGCCGCTCATGTAAACCAAGATGTAAACCGAAAAAGTATATACGTTAGCTGTTTCAGTTGGAATCCCCTGTAAGAAATATCGTTGTCCATAGTGTATTATGTCGTAAAGGAGCATTGTAAATGCAGCTGTATATCAGCAAAAACCTCGTTTTGCAATTGCGGGCTCTACGGTTGCCAATTGCGGGCTGTACAGCCCGCAGATGGAAACTGTATGGTTCGCAGCTGCAAAACGGAATTTATCATGAGCTATGACGGCATAATATAAGGTGCAACGCAAGAAAAAGAACAAGGAGAAAGTGTATTTTCCTTGTGCATTTTGGGACAAAATGTAAGGGGTTGGGGTACTTTTTTCCCTTAATATGGGCAGAATGCCGCAAAATATGATGAGATGTGTATTATTGGGTAAAGTGACAGATAATTAAATAGTTATAGAAGATGAAATGCTGAAAAAGCGGATATTTTAGTGATGACCGATAGTTTCTCGTCACCGGTCGTCACACTTCTCGTCACCTCTGTATCGCCCTCTGGTAAAGGGATACGGGCAATAGGTGACGAGTGACGACCAAAAAACAGTTTTCTTTATTTCAATATCAGTTCATAATCTGCTACATCCAGCCATTCTCCGAACTTCATTCCTACTTCCTTGAAGTGGGAAACTTGTGTAAAGCCAAGTTTGCTGTGTAAGGAACAACTGGCCGTATTACAAGCGGTAATACAAGCTATCAGTGTGTGATAATTATGTTGCCGGCATTCTTTGATGAGAACCTGCATCAGCAGTTTGCCGAGTCCTTTTCCTCTATGTCGGGCAGACAGGTATACTGTCGTTTCGAGGGTATATCGGTAAGCCGTCCGTTGTTTCCAGGGATGTGCATAGCAGTATCCCACAACTTTATGGTCTGTTTCGCATACGAAAAAGGGAAAGTGGGGAAAAATTTCTGCTATACGCAGGCGCATCTCATCTTCGGATATCGGTTCTGTTTCGAATGTATAGGTACTGTTGAGGATGTACTCATTATAAATATCGGTGATGTACTTGACATCTTGAAGTTGTATAGGTCTAATCATACCGAAAAATCATTGTTTGGATAATTTAAGCAGGTAAGTGCTTGCTAATTAACGATACAGCCGGGGACGCCTGTTATTAAATCGATACCCTATACCCAGCATCAGATAGTTGGGCTCGTGGAAATCCTTCAGGTTGTAGCCGACATGCAGGAATGTGTCGCGGGTCATATCTATTTTGAGCGCCAGGATTTGGTAGAATGATTGCAAGTCGCCCCCGCCATGCAGGATATTGGCTCCGAAACCTATGCCCACGGTAAAGTAGGGCATTACCCATTCTCCGCGTGCCGATACACCCAGAGAGAGTTGTTTGCGAAGCGGGGGAGTGCCGAATGCCTCTTCCTCGCTGGCACCGTCGAGCTGGGTAGCGTAATCCTTTGTATAAATGTTGGCGCTGGCATCATAGACACCGTCTAGGGATACTCCTGCACGGAATTTATATCCGAAGTTATACATCGGAGCGAAACAGAACCCGGCTACGCCGTATTTGCCGGGAGCGGGGACTTGTCCGCCGGGAACGTCAACGGCTTTCCGTCTCCACGAACCGAACAGCATAAGGTCATAGCTGACATGCCGGGGGAATGCCGGAACCGGAATTTGCTGCAACGGTTGCAAGGTTTTGTCAATGTCCCGGTTGAAATTATATGCCACTCCGATTTTAAAATCTATCGTGTTCAGTCCGGTGTTGGGGTACCGGGTATTGCCGTTGGAGAAATGTACTGCCATTGCGCCGATATTGAGGTCGAACCGCGGGGAAAGTATCCAGTTCAGGTGAATGCCTGCGCTGAGATAGGCGTTCACTTTACTTCCCATTACAGTATTGTTGGGATTGCTGAGGTAGTCATACGGCTTCCAGCCGAAAGATGCGCCGAACCCCCATTCGTAGTTAAGCGACAAGCGGGGAGTGATTCCGGTGATGCGGGCGCCTTGGAAGGCGTAGAGAGCAACGGGAGTTCCCATTTCCCTGCGGTTGCCGAAATCGAAATAGCCCAATCCTATTCCCTGATAGGAACTTCCGTATACCCGGTCGGCGGAAGTACCCGGTGGCAGCCGGAATGAGTACTTCAAGTGGGCGGAGCAAGCGGACCTCATTATTTTGCGCATATCGTTTTCACCCCGCAGAAAGGAGCTGGTGGGGAAAATATATCCCGCCCGGCCTTCAATGCCGAGACGGTGGATATAAGCATCTTGTGCGCATATATTATCGGACAGGAACAGTATAATCATTAAGAGAATCATATCTCTTCCGGTCCGCATTTTACTATTCATGATGTCGTGGCGTTCTCTGAATCTTGTGCAAATATAGTCCTTTTATCTTTTTATTTGCATGAAAATCTTATATTTGCAAGGTTAATAATTCATCATCTATGTTATTCAAGAAATTTATGACTGCAATCTTTGCAATCTCTGCGCTTGCGGGGCAGGCACAGGAGAAACAGTTTGACATCATTCCCGAACCGGTGGAGATAACCGCTGCCGGAGAGGGTACGGTCTTGATTGAAAGAGACATGCTTGTCCGCGTGTCCGATTCTTCTCTAATCGCATCGGCTGATTTTCTTGCCGGTTATACAAACCGTTATTTAGGTATTCCCCTGCAGGTTGATGTGCCGAAGAAAGGCAAAAAACGCACGACAGCCAATGCGGTAAACAGTATCGTGCTGGTCAATCGGAACAACGGTGAAATTTCCGGCGGCTATCGGTTGGAAGTTATTCCCGGTACGGGTATCCGCATCGAGGGAAACGATGCGGCAGGCGTATTCTATGGAGTGCAGACCTTGATTCAGATGCTGCCTGCCCGTGCCGGAGTATTGCCGATTCTTGCGGCGGTAAAGGTAGTGGATTATCCCCGCTTTGCCTATCGGGGGATGCACTTGGATGTGGTACGCCATTTCTTTCCGGTAGAGTTTATCAAGAAATATATAGATTATCTTGCCTTACACAAGCTGAATTATTTTCATTGGCATCTTACGGATGACCAGGCTTGGCGTGTGGAGATGAAGTGCCGGCCCGAACTGACGGCAAAAGGTTCTGTGCGCGAAGGGGAAATAGAGGGACTGTATCCGGGAAAGTACCGGCCGCTTCCTTACGGCGGTTACTACACCCACGAGGATGTCCGCGAAATTGTGCAGTATGCTGCCGAGCGGTACATCACCGTCATACCGGAGATTGACATTCCCGGACATTGCATGGCTGTGCTTGCCACCTATCCCCAATTCAGCACTACGCCGGATGAACCGAAAAAGTGTGCGCTTACCTGGGGAATCTTCAATAAGTTCAATAATGTACTGGCTCCGAAACCGGAAGTTTTCGACTTTCTGAAAGACGTGTTTTCGGAATTGTGCGATTTGTTTCCCGGACAATATATCCATGTAGGCGGTGACGAGTGTGCCAAACGCTGGTGGCAGGAATCCGGGGAAACGCAGCAGTTCATGCGCGACCATGGCTTGGCTGACGAGAAAGCCTTGCAAAGCTATTTTATTCATTATGTACAGGATGTGGTCAATGCCAAAGGAAAAACGCTTGTCGGCTGGGACGAAATATTGGAAGGCGGCATATCCGAGGATTGCATTGTCATGAACTGGCGCCGTCCGGACTATGGCGTGAAAGCGCTGAAAACCGGACACCGTACCATATTTGCCTGCTCGTCGTGGTCGTATTTCAATACGAAAGAAAGCCGTACACAATCCGAGATAGGACCGAAAGGACCTTTGTCATTGGAGAAAGTGTATGAGTACCGGATTGTTCCTGATTCGCTGACTGCCCGACAGACTGAATTTATCTGGGGTGCTCAAGGATGCTTATGGACAGAGTATATCCCTACTACATGGAAAGCGGAGTTCTCACTCTTTCCCCGCATGGCGGCATTGGCAGAGAATGTGTGGTCGCCGGCAGAGAAGAAAAGCTGGGACAACTTTTCGCGTAAGGTGGAAACGCAGTGTGAAAGGTACGAATTGTGGGGAGCACGTTACTCGGATGCTTTTTTCCGTTTGCAGGATATAGTACGGAAGCTGTAGGCTTTATTCCAAAGAACAGGACAGCGGTTGTATCAATTATAGAATGACAGATAATACGTCAGTCATCATTTTGATACAACCGCTGTCTCTTTTACAAGCCATCTATGCTTCTGCTTATTCCGAAGCGGTTATTTCTCGTCGTTCTTCCGGATTTCCACACGGCGTATCTTACCGCTGATGGTCTTGGGAAGTTCGTCAACGAACTCTATGACACGGGGGTATTTGTAAGGAGCGGTCACTTTCTTTACGTGGTTCTGCAACTCCTTGACCAGTTCCTCGCCGGCACGGTTCTTATAGTCTTTGGACAATACGATGGTGGCTTTCACCACTTGTCCCCGTATTTCATCGGGAACTCCGGTGATGGCACATTCTATAACTGCGGGATGCGTCATCAGGGCGCTTTCCACTTCGAACGGGCCGATGCGGTAACCGCTGCTCTTGATAACGTCGTCGGCGCGGCCTACAAACCAGAGGTAGCCGTCCTCGTCCTTCCAGGCAACGTCGCCGGTATAATAGATGTTGTCGTGCCATGCTTCGCGGGTGCGGTTGGCATCGCGGTAATATTCCTTGAACAGACCGAGCGGCTTGCCTTTGTCGGTACGGATTACAATCTGTCCTTGTTCACCGGCCTCTACCGAACGGCCGTCATGGTCTATCAGGTCTACGTCGTATTGGGGATTGGGCAATCCCATGCTGCCCGGCTTGGGCTGCATCCACGGCATGGTGGCTACGGTAAGGGTGGTTTCGGTCTGTCCGAAACCTTCCATGAGGCTGATGCCTGTCAGTTTCTTGAATGTATCGAATACGGCGGGGTTCAACGCTTCTCCGGCAATGGTGCAATACTGCAATGAAGAGAGGTCGTACTTCGTCAGGTCTTCGTGAATCAGGAACCGGAAGATGGTAGGCGGTGCACAAAGCGAGGTGACGTGATAGTCCTGTATCTTTGTCAGAATATCGGCAGGAGTGAATTTCTCGTGGTCGTATACAAAGATGTTGGCTCCGGCTATCCATTGTCCGTACAGTTTGCCCCATACGGCTTTACCCCAGCCCGTATCGGCAATGGTGAGGTGCAGGCTGTTTTCGTGCAGGTTGTGCCAGAAACTTCCGGTAACGATGTGCCCCAACGGATACGTGAAGTCGTGCGCCACCATTTTGGGTTCGCCGGTAGTGCCGCTGGTGAAGTACATCAAAGAAATATCGTCGTTGCTGTTGGGATGCTCCGGTCGTGCGAAAGGGGCGGCATCGGCAATGCCTTTGTGGAAGTCCTCAAAACCTTCGGCTATCTCCGGGCCTACGCTGACCAGCTTCTTTACACTCGGAGAGTCGGGCATGGCAGCCGTGATGTGGTCGGTAATGACGCTTTCGCCGGCACAGACAATCATCTTGATGTCTGCGGCATTGCAGCGGTATACAATATCTTTCTTGGTAAGCAGGTGTGTGGCGGGGATAACGACGGCTCCCAGCTTATGCAGTGCGATGATGCTGAACCAGAACTCATAGCGGCGTTTCAGAATGAGCATTACCATATCGCCGTGGCCGATGCCGAGGCTCTGGAAATAGGAAGCCGTCATGTCCGTATAGCGTTTCATGTCGGCAAATGAGAACTGGATGTGCTCGCCCTTGTCATTGGTCCAGAGCAGTGCGGGCTTGTCGGGATGTTCGGCCGCCCAGGCATCCACTACGTCATAACCGAAATTGAAATTCTCCGGTACGTTAATCTTTAAATTCTTGATGAAGTCCTCTTGAGATGTAAAGGACGTTTGCGATAAAAATCTTTCTACCATAACTTTTGGAATTTCTTCATTCACCGTTCTTCATTTATGTGTTGTTACATGATTACGGCAAGGAAACGTACTTTCTTTCCGTCCAGTGCTTTCATGCCGTGAGGCAGTTTGGAGTTGAAATACAAACTGTCTCCTTCGTTTAAAATCAAGTCTTTGCCGTCGATGCTCAGCATCATGCGGCCTTCCAGTACAAGGTTGAATTCCTGTCCGGAGTGACTGTTGTAGTGTATCGGCTCGTTATCCGGTTTGGGTTCGACGGTGACGATGAACGGGTCGGCGTTGCGGTTCATGAAGCCGGCAGCCAGTGACTGGTATTTATAGGCTTTTGTACGCTCGATGCTGGTTCCCTTGCCGGCACGGGTAAGGAAGTAGCTGCTCATCTTCGGCTCTTCGCCGAACATCAGGGCATCTAGTGCGATGCCGTAACGGCGGGCTATCTTTTGCAGCATGCTTACGGAGATGTCGAATTCTCCCGTTTCGGCAAGACGGTACTCTTCTGCCGGGATGTCGCAATCGCGGGCGATGTCTTCGGCATTCAATTCCAATACGTCGCGCAGTCCGCGCAGGCGTTCGGCTATTTGTTTAATCTGTTCGTCCATGTGGTTTTTATTAAGTGGATTAGTACGGTTATTTACTTGCTTTGATGGCATTGATAATGGCGGAAGAGAATCCCTGATGCTCCAGCTCGTTGATACCCTTGATTGTAATTCCGCCGGGAGTGCATACCTTGTCAATCTCTATGGCGGGATGCGTGTCGTTGTTCAGAATCAGTTCGGCGGCGCCTTTTACCGACTGGGCTATCATGCGCATGCCGTCCTTGGGGTAAACGCCCAGTTCTATTCCGGCCTGCATGGCTGCCTGGATATACTTCAGTACATAAGCGATGCCGCAGGAAGTCATGGCGGTGGTTGCCGCTATCTTATCTTCGGGAATCAGCATGGCAAGTCCCATCTGGTTGAAGATGTCGAGCAAAAGCTGTTCCTGTTCCTTGCTGGCGTTACGGCTTGCAATGAGCGTCATGCTTTCCATCTCGCTGATGGCGGTGTTGGGGATGAGGCGGAACATGGTCATCTCCTTGTCTGCCACGTAGTGTGCCAGTTCTTCGAAAGGGATGCCGGCAGCTACGGAGATAAGTATCTGTTTGCTTTTGAGCTTGAGTTCGCTTACCACCGGTTTTATCAGCCACGGTTTGACGGCGAGTATGATAAGCTCGGCGCCGGTAACGGCTTCCTGATTGTCGCGTGTGGTTTGCAAAGCGGGGAACTCAGCCTTTAACGCATCCAGTTTGCCTTGCGTGGGATTAGAAACAATGATGTCGCTGGCGGGGATGATGGTTCCTTTTGCCAGACCGCGGGCGATGGAGCCGCCCATATTTCCTGCACCGATAATTGCTGTTTTCATATCATCTTGTCATTTAAAAAGTTGTCTTCGGGCAAAGGTAAAGATTTTAATGAAAAAACGACCGAAACAGGAAGGTATTCTTCTTTCGGTCGTATCTTTTGCCGGCTGATTATCCGTAAATTGTCAAAGTGCTTTCTTAAAACGTTCCAGGAAGAGGTTCGCTTCGTCCATGCCGAGACACAGGGGCGGCAACAGGCGGAGTACGTTCGTGCCGCTGACACCGGTAAAGACATGCTGTTCTTTCAGTAACCTCAAACGCAGTTCTTTGACAGGCTCTTCAAATTCGAGGCCAATCATCAGTCCGCGTCCGCGCACTTCCTTGATTTGCGGGAATTTCTTCAGCTCTTCCATCAGGTATGCGCCTACTTGGGCGGCATTGTCTACAAGAGCTTCCTGCTCTATGACATCCAGTACGGCAAGCGCAGCGCTGCAAGCCAGATGATTTCCGCCGAAAGTGGTTCCGAGCTGGCCGTAAACGGGAGTAAACATCGGACTGATAAGTACGCCCGCCATCGGAAATCCGTTGCCTATGCCTTTGGCTACGGTGATGATGTCGGCTTTGATACCGTTGTACTGATGGGCGAAGAACTTGCCGCTACGTCCGTAACCGCTTTGGATTTCGTCCAGAATCAGTACCGTATTGTGCTCTGTACAGGCCTTGCGCAAGGCTTGCATAAACTCATCGGTGGGCAACTGTATGCCGCCCACTCCCTGAATGCCTTCGATGATTACAGCGCATACATCGCCTTTCGCCAGCTCGGCTTTCATTGCCTCTGTATCATTCAGCGGGAGATAGGTAACGTGTCCGCAGTTGTTGATGGGAGCAATGATTTTGGGATTGTCGGTTGCCTCTACCGCCAATGAAGTACGTCCGTGGAAAGCTTTCGAGAAGGATACCACGCGGGTCCGTCCGTTATGGAACGAAGCGAGCTTCAACGCGTTTTCGTTGGCTTCGGCTCCGCTGTTAATAAGGAAAAGGGAATAATCATCGTATCCGCAGACCTTTCCCAACCGTTCTGCCAGTTGCTGTTGCAGTTCGTTGATAACGGAGTTGGAATAGAATCCAAGCGTGGCTACTTGCTTGCCGAGCATCTCTACATAGTGCGGATGTGCATGTCCGATAGAGATTACTGCATGACCGCCATAGAGGTCGAGGTACTCCGTACCTTTATCGTCCCATACATGGCAGCCTTTTCCTTTGACAATATTGATGTCAAAAAGGGGATATACATCGAATAGTTTCATTCTTTCAGTAACTGATTACAAATTAAAGATACTTTAGAAAGCACTGGGTTTCAGTCTCAAACCGACAGTCTCTTCCAGATTGAACATCAGGTTCATGTTATGTACGGCTTGTCCGCTGGCTCCTTTCAGCAGGTTGTCTATGCAGGAGATGATAAGGAGCTTGTCGCCGTGCTTTTCCAAATGGATAAGGCATTTGTTGGTGTTGACAACCTGCTTCAAATCGATGTTCTTGTCGACGATATGCGTGAAGGAGTCTTTGGCATAATACTCTTCATACATGCGGACAATCTCTTCCAACGCCACTTTGGTCTTTATCACGATAGTGGTAAAGATGCCGCGGGGAAAATCACCGCGATAAGGGATGAAATCAATGTCCGAATCGAAACTGTTCTGGAGCTGTTTGAGCGATTGCTTGATTTCGGGCACGTGCTGGTGCTCGAAAGCCTTGTACACACTCAGGTTGTTGTTGCGCCAGCTGAAGTGGCTCGTAGCTCCCGGCTTGACGCCTGCACCGGTGCTGCCGGTGATGGCATTCACCATAATATCGCCGTTCAGCATCAGATGCTTGGCAAGCGGAAGCAGGCCCAACTGGATGCAGGTGGCGAAGCAGCCGGGGTTGGCAACATGCTTTGCCGTGCAGGTGGCACGGCGGTTCAGCTCGGGAAGGCCGTAGATGAAGTCATGGTCGTCGCTCTTGATGCGATAGTCCATGGAGAGGTCGATTATCTTCAGGTCTTCCGGTACGTTGTGGCTTTCCATGAATTTTCTGGTGTCGCCATGCGCCGTGCAGAAGAAAAGCACATCGATTTCGTCCAACGGAAGTTCGTCGGTAAACGTTAGATCCGTCTCTCCGTACAGCCCTTCGTGTACGTCGGTTATTTTGTTGCCGGCATTGCTCGAACTGTTTACGAATACGATTTCCGCTTCGGGATGGTTCAGTAACAGGCGTATCAGTTCGCCTGCCGTGTATCCGGCTCCGCCGATGATTCCTACTTTAATCATGTTGATAATATCTATTGGGTTCTTCTGGTATTATAACTAATAGTATGATATATATAAGTGTACCTGCAAACGCAGTGAAGATCGTAGCAAAAACGTAGATGATGCGTACCAGTGACACGTCGAGTCCGAAAAAGTTTGCCAGTCCTGCACATACGCCGGAAAGCATTTTTCCGTTTCGGGGGCGCGTTAATTTTTGCTTCCGGTTCATCATTTAGATTTCTTCGTCTTTGTGGTTTGAGTAATAGGCACGCAGTGCGGTAGAAGTCACCTTAATGAAACCTTTGGCGTCTTCCGCAGTCCAGCCTTTCTGCATTTCACCGTATTCGCCGAATTTGTTCTTTACAAGGTCGTCGTCGCTTTCCACGCCTACGGTAGAGAAACAGAGCGGATGAAGTTCGAGAATCGCAGTACCGCTTACATTGCGTTGCGAGGACTCCAGCATGGCTTCGATGTCGCGCATTACCGGTTCCAGGTACTGGCTTTCGTGCAGGAACATACCGTACCAGTTGGCTACCTGGTCTTTCCAGTATTGCTGCCATTTGCTTAATGTGTATTTCTCAAGGAACTTGTGTGCGCCGATAATCAGCATGGGAGCGGCTGCCTCGAAACCTACGCGGCCCTTGATGCCGATAATCGTATCGCCTACGTGCATATCACGGCCGATGCCGTAAGCCGCACCGATTTCCTCTACCTTCTGGATAGCCTTGATGGGGTCGTCGAATTTTTCATCGTTGACCGCTTTAAGCTCACCCTTCTCGAAGGTCAGGCGCAACTGTTCGCTGCCTTCTTTGGTGCAATGTTTCAGATAGGCGCTTTCGGGAAGTCCCTGTGCGGAGTCCAGAATCTCACCGCCGCAAATGGAAGTACCCCACAGACCTACGTTATAGGAATATTTCAGTTTGGCGAAGTCGGCTGCAAAGCCGTGCTTGTTCAGATAATCTATCTCTTCCTGGCGGCTCAAAGCCATGTCGCGTGTCAGCGTGATAATTTCCACGCCCGGAGCCATGACAAGGAAAGTCATGTCGAAACGAATCTGGTCGTTACCCGCACCGGTCGAACCATGTGCAATGGCGTCTGCGCCGATTTCGTTGGCGTAGCGTGCAATGGCCAGCGCCTGGAATATACGTTCGGAGCTTACGGAAATAGGATAAGTACCGTTACGCAATACGTTGCCGAATACCATGTATTTCAAGCTCTTTTCGTAATATTCCTGCGTTACGTCCAAAGTAATATATTTTACAGCACCCAGTTTGTAGGCGTTCTCTTCGTTTGTCTTCAGCTGTTCGGGGCTGAAACCGCCGGTATTGGCACAAGCCGCATATACCTCGTATCCTTTCTCTTTGGCCAGATACATAACTGTGAATGAGGTGTCCAGACCACCGCTGAATGCAACTACTACTTTTTTCTTCTTTTCCATAATACTTATGAATTTTGAATGTTGAATTATAAATTGGGAATCAGGCTTGTAAACGAGTCTGTGTGTTCCCATTCATAATTCAAAATCTATAATTAATTATATTTTATCTTCCTCGTGTAACTTCGGGTCGTAAAGCATTGCCGTGCAAATGCAGAACTTCCGGTTTTTGGCTACCAGTATGTCATGGTTGATACAGCCCTCGCAGCCTTTCCAGAAAGCCTCGTCGTCTGTCAGTTCATTGAAAGTAACCGGTACGTAGCCCAGTTCGGTATTCATTTTCATAACGGCCGCTCCGCTGGTCAGACTGAATATCTTGGCTTTGGGCCACCGCAGGCGTGCCAGGCGGAAAGAAGCCGTCTTGATACGTTTGGCCAGTCCCAAGCCGCGGTAATCGGGATGTACGATGAGGCCCGATGTTGCCACATACTGCTTGTTTCCCCAGCTTTCTATGTAGGTGAAACCTGCAAATTCGTCTCCACATAAAGCTATGATAGCTTTTCCTTCTTTCATTTTAGTCGCCACATATTCGTGTGTGCGTTCTGCGATGCCCGTTCCGCGCACCTTGGCAGCTTCTCGGATGGTATCCAAAATCTTATCCACGTAAACTTCATGTGAGGCGTCGGCCACCATCACATCAATCTGTTTCGAATCCATTTCTTTTATTTCGTTATATATTCGTTGTAATATAGTTGTACAGGTTTACTTTATGTTAGGAATGATTTGTGACAGAAACATACGCACCTCTTCGTGGGATGCAGCCTCGTGCAGAACCATCATGATTGTATCGTCGCCGGCAATGGTGCCCAGTACGGCGGGACATTCGCGGTTGTCGATGTCATAAGCCATGCTGCTGGCATAGCCGGGCCGGGTGCGGATGACGGCAATGTTCTTGGAGAAATGGAGGGAAATGAAGCCGCTGGTCATCAGCATTTCGCTTGCACTCTGGTCGTTGCTGCGCTTGTACATGATGTTGTTGGGAAGAACATATACATATTTCCCGTTCATGTTGGCCGCTTTGGCTACTTTCAACTGTTTCAAGTCGCGTGACAAGGTGGCTTGTGTCAGCTCAAAGCCCTCTTTGCCCAAAGCCTGCAACAGCTCTTCCTGAGAACTGATGTCTTTGCTTGAGATAATCATCTTGATGGCATCTAACCGATTGGCTTTCTTTTTCATGTTTCTGTATAATTATTCTTAGGTTGGTGCAAAAGTAGGGAATATTTTGGAAAGAATATACAGAAATGGGATTTTTTTATTCTTTAATATGCAAAAAACGTAAAAAAGACGGTATATGTATGCAGGTTCGGAATATAATTAAAAGCCTTTTATCGGAAATCTTTTAATTATATCTTTGCGACAACTTCAGACAGGTAGCCTGAAAAACTCAGTGTGGGGTAAGTGCAAGCTGTCTGCGTGCGGTTTGTTCCTGGCTGCCGTAAGAGAAACGGCAAGTATAACCGTGTCTTGGGCGGGGTGGAGTTGGTGATAAACGACAAAAACAATAAGAGAACTGCCAAAAGGCTCAGAGTCCGTTTGCCGTGAAGCTCTTATTTTTGCAATACAGAATAAAGTTCATTTCTTAATTCTATTAAAACTATCAAAGGCACATGAAAAAACTACTTGGATTAATTTCCTTTCTTTTAGTATTGGCAGGTTCCGTTTCTGCCAAAGTGGTACTTCCGGCTATCTTTTCCGACAATATGGTATTGCAGCAAAACGCGCAAGTCAATCTGTGGGGAAAGGCAACGCCCGGTGAACGGGTTTCGGTAAAAGCGTCATGGACGGATAAAACCGTGACAACCAAGGCTGCGGCTGACGGCAAATGGACTGTGAAGCTGAAAACGCCTGCGGCTGCAAAAGGGCAGTCTGTTACGGTGAGCGGTGAGAATACGATTACTATTAATAATGTACTGGTAGGTGAAGTATGGCTCTGTACCGGACAATCCAATATGGAATATCCGGTTTGCAAGCATCCCGATAAAAAATGGATGACCGGTATGATAACGGAAGCCGAGGAGATGAAGGACGCGGATTATCCGGAACTTCGTCTGTTTCGGGTGGAACATCAGTTGGCTCCCGACGGTGAAATGGATGACTGTCAAGGCCGGTGGCTGGTGTGCACGCCGAAAAACCTGTATGACTTCTCGGCTGTGGGATTCGTTTTCGGACGCCGGTTGCATAAGGAATTGAATGTGCCGGTAGGTATGATACAGTCTACATGGGGAGGCACGCATGCGGAATCGTGGACGAAAATGAGTGTTATGAAGAACAATCCGCTCTATGCAGATGTACTTGAAGATTTTGCTTTGAAGAATGTGAAGCAGGAGAAGGGATATTGCAAGGTCCCCGCTACGCTTTGGAACGGTATGATTCATCCTATTCTGGGATATACGGTGAAAGGAAATATCTGGTATCAGGGAGAATCGAATGCCATTCGTCATGAAAAATATCAGCAGGTATTCACCAATATGATTAACAGTTGGCGGAAAGAATGGAAGCAACCCGACATGCCGTTCTATTTCATGCAGATTGCTCCGCATAAAGGACAGCCGGCCGGTATTCGTGAAGCACAGCTCAAAACATGGCAAAGCGGGCTGAAGAATGTGGGCATGGCGGTCGTTACGGATGCGGCGGATTCTACGGATATTCATCCGCGTAATAAGCGCGTGGCGGGTGAACGCATGGCTTTGTGGGCGCTTGCCAAACAATATGGGAAGGATGTGGCATACTCCGGCCCGCTCTTCAAAACGATGAAAGTCAGCGGCAATAAGGCTGTATTGAGTTTTGAATATGCCGAAGACGGTTTGATGACACCTGAGAATGCTCCGGTCAAGGACTTTCTGGTTGCGGGAGCCGACCGGCGTTTCTATCCGGCGGTGGCTGTGATAAAAGGCAGCCGGCTGGAAGTTTCCGCTCCGCAGGTGGCGGAGCCGGTTGCCGTACGTTACGGCTTTTGTAACTTCTTCCGTGTAAATCTTTATAATAAGTCGGGTTTGCCCGCAGTGCCTTTCCGTACGGATACATGGGAACAAGGCTCGTATGCGCGTTGGTTTGCCGACTCCGAGATGATGCGTTTCCCGCAGGCTTACCGGTTGGATCACGGCAAGCGCCTGTTCTTCGGTTATGCCCAGGGAGTGGGTTGCTGCGCCATGTTGCAGATGTGGAAAGCAACGGGCGAACGTCGTTACTATGATTATGTGAAGCAATGGGCCGACTCTCTGATTAATGAAAAGGGAGAAATCCATCTGTATGATAAGTCCACTTATAACCTGGATTTCATTAACTCCGGAAAGGTGCTGTTTGACCTTTACCGTGAAACCGGCGACCAACGATATAAAGCGGCAATGGATATCCTTATCAAACAGTTGAAGAACCAGCCCCGTACTTTGGAAGGTGGATTCTGGCATAAACTGATTTATCAGCATCAGATGTGGCTGGACGGACTGTATATGGCTTCTCCGTTTATGGCGCAGTATGGTGCGGAATTCAATAAACCGGAATGGATTGATGAGGCGGTGAAGCAGTTCCGTCTCTGCCATAAACATACCTATGATGCCAAGACAGGACTGTATCATCATGCGTGGGACGAAAGCAAGAGCCAGCGTTGGGCGAACCCGGAAACCGGACATTCTCCCAACTTCTGGGGGCGCAGTATAGGCTGGTGGTTTATGGCGCTGGTAGATGCTTTGGACTATATACCCGAAAATCATCCGGGACGTGCCGACATGATTGGCTATATCCGCGGATTGGCGGAGACATTGCCGAAATATCAGGATAAGGCGGGACTTTGGTATCAGGTTATCGACCAACCTAAACGCAAGGGTAATTTCCCTGAGGCATCCGTGACCACCCAATGTATGTATGCTTATGCAAAAGCAGTGAATAAAGGATATATCGATGCCAGATACCGCGCTGTAGCGGAAAAGGCTCTGCAGGGCTTGAAAGATAAATTGCTGGTGGAGAAACAGGACGGAACGCTGACTCTGACCCGTTGTTGCCAGGTTGGCGGTTTGGGCGGTCATCCGTATCGCGACGGAAGTTTTGAATATTACATAGGTGAAAAGATGAGGGATAATGACGCCAAAGCAACGGGACCGTTCATTATGGGATGTCTGGAACTGGAGAAAATAAAATAGGTATGAATCGATTGTTTTGTATTGCCATGTTTGCATTTTGTGCAGGTTTTTTGTCTGCACAAGATGTTTCGTGGCCGGAGATTGGTTTGGATGCCAAACCGGCTGCACGCTGGTGGTGGATGGGAAGTGCGGTGGATAAGGAAAACCTGACCCGTAATCTGGAAGCATATGCTGCGGCGGGAATGGGTACGATGGAGATTACTCCGATTTATGGCGTACAGGGAAATGATGCGAAGGATATTCCGTTTCTCTCCCCCCGATGGATGCAGATGCTGCAATATACGGAAAGTGAAGCGTCCCGTCTGGGCATGCAGATTGATATGAACACCGGTACCGGCTGGCCTTTCGGAGGCCCTGAAGTGGGGATAGAGGATGCCGCCTGCAAACTGTTTGTTACGGAATATCGGTTAGAAGGCGGGAATACGCTTGATAAGAGAATTGAGGTTGCCGATAAAAAACAAAAGCCTTATGCCAAACTGGAACGTCTGATGGCCTTTTCCGATATGGGGAAGTGTCTGGATTTGACGGATAAGGTAAAAGACGGAATGTTATGCTGGAAAGCTCCGAAAGGTAGCTGGCGTTTGATTGCCGCCTTTTGCGGCAAGACTTTGCAGAAGGTGAAGCGTGCGGCACCCGGCGGTGAGGGGTATGTGATGAATCATTTCTCGGCCCGTGCCGTGAAAAACTATCTCGGACGCTTTGAACGCGCTTTTGACGGAAAGTTCAAGGATACGGCAGGTGGTGCTACAGCTTATCCCCATAATTTCTTTAACGACTCCTATGAGGTTTACGGGGCGGACTGGTCGGAAGGACTTTTTGATGAGTTCCTGGCGCGTCGAGGTTATAAACTGGAAGAGCACCTGCCGGAGTTTCTGGCGGCAGGGGAGCGTTCGGACAAGACCCGGCGTATCATCTCCGATTATCGTGAAACTCTCGGTGAACTGTTGCAGGAGAATTTCACCCGTCAGTGGACGGAGTGGGCGCATCGGCACGGAGCTAAAACAAGAAATCAGGCTCATGGCTCGCCGGGAAATCTGATAGACCTTTATGCTACGGTGGATATTCCGGAGTGCGAAGGTTTCGGTTTGTCTGATTTCGGTATACGGGGATTGCGTAAGGATTCGCTGACGCGTCCCAATGATTCCGACCTCTCCATGTTGAAATACGCATCTTCGGGCGCTCATATTGCCGGTAAACCTTATACCTCTTCGGAAACTTTTACTTGGCTGACGGAACATTTCCGCACTTCTCTATCACAGTGCAAGCCGGATATCGACCTCATGTTCGTTTCCGGTGTCAACCATACTTTTTTCCATGGTACGACTTATTCTCCTGCTGAGGCTGCCTGGCCCGGCTGGAAGTTTTATGCTACGGTGGATATGAGTCCGACGAACAGCATCTGGCGTGATGCGCCTGCTTTCTTTCAATATATATCCCGTTGCCAGAGTTTTTTGCAGATGGGACAGCCGGATAATGACTTCCTTGTGTATTTGCCGGTATATGATATGTGGCAGGAGCAGGACGGACGTCTGCTGATGTTTGATATTCATAAAATGGCACGGCGTGCTCCGGGCTTTATAGAAGCGGTGCACCGCATTAACGATGCCGGTTATGATATGGATTATATTTCCGATAACTTCATTCGTACGGCCACTTGCCGTGATAAGAAAATTGTGACGTCAGGCGGAACAGCTTATAAAGCGTTGGTTGTTCCCGGTGCACGTTTAATGCCTGCGGACGTACTTGCCCGCCTGCTCGAATTGGCAAAAGAGGGGGCGACCGTTGTGTTTCTGGACCGGTATCCGGAGGATGTTCCGGGGTATGCCAGGTTGGAACAGCGCCGTACGGACTTTAAGGGTACTCTGGAGCAGGTAAAGAAATTAGGAAATAAGCAAGGTAAAGGTAAGACGGTGTTCTTCGGTACGGATTATGTCCGTACACTGGCGCAGACTGTTGCTATACCGGAAGCGATGAAAACTTCTTTTGATTTGAGCTGTATCCGTCGGAAGAATCCGGAAGGTTATCATTATTTCATTTCCGCACTGACCGGAAAAGATACGGAAAGTTGGATACCGTTGGCTGTGCCTGCACGTTCGGCCATGCTTTATAATCCGATGAACGGCGTTTCCGGCAAGGCTCGCTTGCGTCAGAAGGATGGAAAGACGGAAGTTTATTTGCAATTGGCTTCCGGAGAATCTGCCATATTGAAAACTTTTACGGAAGCTGACGTACAGGCTCCGGAATGGAAGTATCAGACTGCTGCACGGGGAGCTGTCGAACTGTCCGGCTTATGGAACCTGCGGTTTGTGGAAAGCGCTCCTGCGGTACATAGTGTGCCGGATTCCGTTGCTTTGGGCTCATGGACGGATTTATCCTTTGAAGGTGCTAAAACGGTGATGGGAACAGGCTGTTATACAACCACTTTTGTGATTGAAAATCCGGCCTCGGCCCAGGACTGGTTACTCTCACTTGGCGATGTCCGTGAAAGTGCCCGTGTACGTATCAATGGCCGGAATGTTGCCACTTTATGGGCTGTACCCTATTGTTGCTCCGTCGGGCAATACCTGTGTCCGGGAAAGAATACTTTGGAAATAGAAGTAACCAACCTTCCTGCCAATCGCATAGCCGATATGGATCGCCGTGGAGTGAAGTGGCGCATCTTCAAAGATATAAATATTGCAGCGCTTGGTTATAAAAAAGGGACTTATGCCGGCTGGGAACCTGTGCCAAGCGGATTATTAGGCCCTGTACGTATTATACCGCTGAAGATAACTAAAAACGAAATGCAATGAAAAAAATCAGTCTGGGCGGAGTAGCGCTTGTTTGCGCTTTCTGCTCCTTATATGCTCAAGACCCGCGTGAACGAAACTATTTCTATGAAATCCTTGATCCTAAGCATGAACCGAAACCGTTGGTAGAGGGATTTGCCCAAGAGCGGATTACTGAAAATTTAAATCGCGGACTGGCGGTTGCCCCTTCCCGGGACGGCAAATCCGTGTATCTCAGCTGGCGTTTGCTGGCATCGGATGCTCCCGCTACGGCTTTTCATGTATATCGTGAGGTGGGCGGAAAGGTTTGTCGCCTGACGAAAAAGGCCGTTGCCCGTACTTGTGACTTTGTGGACACCGCTCCTCATGCACAAGCCGTCTATTGGGTGGGAGCTGTTGCAAAAGGACAGAAGCCGGTTGTATCGGAAAAACGGAAGGTTGTGTTGTCCGATTTGAAGCCTTATACTTCTATCCGCTTGAAAGATAATGCAAAAGCAGGAAAGATAGCATTGGCCGACCTGAACGGGGACGGAACTTATGATTATATCGTCCGTACTCCCGAAACGAACGTAGATCCGGGCATGCCGGGTGATACTACCGGGAAAACGTATAAAATATCCGCTTATTTGAGTGACGGTACTTACCTATGGACATACGATATGGGACCGGGGATTGAACCGGGTATCTGGTACTCGCCTTTCATCGTATACGATTTCAATGGTGACGGTAAGGCTGAGGTGGCGATTAAAACAGCAGGCACTGACTATGTGAAAAACGAGAAAGGACGTGTTTGCGGCGGGAGTGAATATCTTTCCGTACTGGACGGCATGACCGGACAGGAGATAGACCGGGTGGATTGGCCTGAGCGCAATGACCGTTACGGAAATCTGATTCGTCAGAATCGTAATCAGATGGGGGTTGCCTATTTAGACGGAAAGACGCCGTTTATATTGGCGGCACGCGGCACTTACAAGCTGATGGTTGTGGATGCCTGGATGTTGAAAAACGGTAAATTGGAACGTGCATGGCGTTGGGACGGTGATGAGGAGAATCCTGTTGTCCGTAGTATGGGTGCGCACAGCATGGTTACTGCCGACGTGGACGGTGACGGCCGTGATGAGGTTATGTTAGGTTCCTGTATGCTGGATGATAACGGAACACTTTTGTGGTCTTCGGGCTTGGGACATAGCGACAAGGCATATCTTTGCAAGTTGCATCCCGATAGGGAAGGTATGCAGGTGTTTATGGTAAGTGAACCCAAAAAGGAAGATGGCCGTGGCGTTTCAGTAGTGGATGCGGCTACGGGTAAATTGATATGGAGCATCGGTCATACTACTTATCATGTAGGTGACGGTATGGTAACGGATTTTGATCCTGCTCATCCCGGTTTGGAGTGTTTTGCCAGCGAAGACCGTAAGGGGGGAAGTACCGACAGATATTTGCTTACTGCCGACGGGAAGAAACTGCAAGTAGCTCAAGATGAGATTCCCGGCTGCCGTAACTGGATATGGTGGGATGCTGATTTGTTGCGTGAGACATTTAAGGGAGACAATAACCGTTGGGGAGCAGGCTCTTCTTCCGGTGGACGTAGCCAGAGCATCTGGAAATGGAAAGGTGAGATATTAACGGAAAATATCAAGGGGGATATATTACTGATGGCTGATATGGAAGGTGACTGGCGTGAGGAACTGATAACGGCTTTGCCCGGCGAACTGCGTATTTACCGCACCGATATTCCTGCGACAGACCGTAGGGTAACGTTGATGCAGGACGCTTTGTACCGTAGTTATGTGGCTCATCGTAGCATGGGGTATCCTCAAGCACCCGTACCGTCTTATTATTTAGGAGATAATTAATACATGTATCGGAATAAGATGTTCCGGTATGTTTGCTAACTTTAAAACGCTATTAAGAATGACAAAATCATTGTATGTAATTGCTGCTGTTTGTTTATGGATATTCAGTTCTTGCCAGTCTGCGGACTATAAGTATGAAGCTGTCTATCGTAACCTGCCTTTTGACATGCCTCGTGTGGAAGCGCCGAGATTTCCCGACCGTACGGTCAATCTGAAAGAGTTTAATGCCGTCGGTAATGGGGAAACTCTATGTACATCGGCTTTTGCCGATGCAATCAATGCCCTTTCCGAACAAGGGGGAGGACATCTTGTTGTTCCTGCCGGTGTTTGGCTTACAGGGCCGATCGTATTGAAAAGCAATATTGACTTGCATTTGGAAAAAGGGGCTGTTATCCTTTTCTCTCCTGATGTGGATCTCTATCCTTTGGTGGAAACAGTATTTGAGGGGTTGGATACCCGTCGTTGCCAGTCTCCGATTTCCGGCCGTAACCTGGAAAATGTAGCTATAACCGGCGAAGGGGCAATTGACGGAAACGGTCATTACTGGCGTCCGTTGAAGCGTGAGAAGGTTACGGAGAGCGTCTGGAAGCAGACAACAGCCCGTGGCGGTGTATATAAACGTCCTACCTACTGGTTCCCTTATCCTGAAACTTTGAAAGGGGATACTATCAGCAATATGAATGTCCCCCAAAATCTGAAAACGGAAGAAGAGTGGCAAAGTGTCCGTCATTTCCTTCGTCCGGTGATGGTGAGTATGATAGAGTGTAAGAATGTGTGGTTGCAAGGGGTGATTTTCCAGAACTCTCCGGCATGGAACCTGCATCCGCTGATGTGTGAGAATGTGCTGGTTGAAGATGTGCAGGTGCGTAATCCGAGCTATGCGCAGAACGGTGACGGACTGGATTTGGAATCTTGTAAAAACGCGCTGATTGTGAATTCTACCTTTGATGTGGGGGATGACGGAATCTGTCTGAAAAGCGGTAAGGATGAAGATGGCCGCCGTCGTGCACGTCCTTGTGAAAATGTAGTGGTAGATGGCTGTACGGTATTTAAAGGCCATGGCGGTTTCGTTGTCGGCAGTGAGATGAGTGGCGGGGTACGTAATGTATCCGTCAGCAATTGCCAGTTCCTGGGAACGGATGTGGGACTGCGTTTTAAGAGCAAGCGCGGTCGTGGCGGTATTGTTGAAAATATATGGATTACCAATGTGTCTATGATGGATATTCCGACCGAACCGATTACTTTCAATCTTTATTATGGTGGAAAATCTGCCGTTGAAGTGTTGGAGAGCGGTGAAAAAGTTCCGGCTAAAGTAGAGCCTCTTCCTGTGGATGAAACAACTCCTTGTTTCCGGAATATTCATGTGAAGAATTTGGTATGCGCAGGCGCCCGTCGTGCATTGTTCTTCAACGGTATCCCGGAAATGCCGATTGAGAATGTGGTTTTGGAAGATGTTGATATAACTTCCCGATTGGGAGCTGAATTTGTTTATAGCAAGGCCGTTACGATGAAGAACGTAACCATCCGGAATACGGAAGGCGAGCAGATTGTCACCCGTTTTTGTGAGGATGTGAAATAGAAGACCGGATGTGGTAATAGCGGATGAAACGGATTGTCAAATCTGACACCCTTTCAGTCAAAATAAGTACAAGGAATAGGGGATGATTCCCCTATTTTTGTATCATGAAATAGCGACTAAAACTAATTACCATGAAACAATGTTTTTTTGCGGTCGATTTGGGAGCTACCAGCGGCCGTACCATCTTGGGAACTTTCACACCGGAAGGATTGGAAATGGAAGATGTGAATCGGTTCCCGAATCATCTGATTGAAACCGGCGGACATTTTTATTGGGATATATATGAACTTTACCGGCATATTATCGAAGGACTGAAAATAGTCGCTCAGAAGAAGGATGTGGAAATTACTTCCATCGGTATTGATACATGGGGAGTGGATTTTGTCTGTGTAGGTAAAGACGGCGGATTTCTTCGTCAGCCTTATTCGTACCGTGATCCTCATACGGCCGGAGCGCCTGAGGCTTTCTTTAAAAAGATTGCCCGCAAGCAGGTCTATGAGTGGACGGGTATTCAAGTGATGAATTTCAACTCTTTGTTCCAGCTTGATACATTGAGACGTAATAATGACAGTGCATTGGCTGCTGCCGATAAATTGCTTTTTATACCGGATGCTTTGAGTTATATGCTGACCGGTGAAATGGTAACGGAATATACCATTGCCAGTACGGCGCAGTTGGTCAATGCAAACACCCGTAAACCGGAAGATGCTTTATTGCGCGAACTCGGACTGACGGAAAGTAATTTCGGTCGTTTTGTTTATCCCGGTGAGAAAATAGGAACATTGACAAAGGAAGTACAGCGCATGACCGGATTGGGAGATATACCTGTAATTGCAGTTGCCGGGCATGATACGGCTTCTGCTGTGGCTTCGGTTCCTGCAATGAATCCTGATTTTGCCTATCTGAGCAGCGGAACCTGGTCTTTAATGGGAGTGGAAACGAAGGGACCGGTTATTACAGAGGAAACCGAATCTTTGAATTTTACGAATGAAGGCGGTGTGGATGGCACTATCCGTCTATTGAAAAATATTTGTGGGATGTGGCTGTTGGAACGCTGCCGTGCGGCGTGGGGACAGACATCTTATCCGGAACTGATAGCCGAAGCGAATGCCAGTGAGCCGTTCCGCAGTTTGATTAATCCTGACGATGTCCTGTTTGCCAATCCGGCCGATATGGAACAGGCTATACAGACGTACTGTTCGGATTCTCATCAGCCTGTTCCGCATACACGGGGGCAAATTGTACGTTGTATCTTTGAGAGCCTCGCTCTGCGCTATCGTCAGGTTTTGGATAATCTTCGCACTCTTTCTCCTCACCCGATAGAGACACTTCACGTTATTGGCGGAGGAAGCCGTAATGAATTATTGAACCGTTGGACAGCCAATGCAGTCGGTATTCCTGTTGTGGCAGGCCCGTCTGAGGCTACGGCAATCGGTAATATCATGATTCAGGCATTGGCGGCGGGAACGGCAAAGGATATTGCTTCCATGCGCCAGTTAATCAATCGTTCTATTTCTTTGGAAACTTTCTATCCGGAAGATACGGACGTGTGGGATGCCGCATATTTACACTTCAAACAGGTGACAATGAATCATTAATGTTTAAAATCATATTAAATAAATCAGTATCATGAAAGAAGAACTAATAACAAAGGCTTATGAAGTGGCAAAGGAACGTTATGCTGCTCTTGGGATAGATGTGGGAAAGGTAATGGAACAGCTCCAGAAGGTTGCAATCTCCATGCACTGCTGGCAGGCCGATGATGTTATCGGCTTTGAGTCGGGCAGCTCGCTGACCGGCGGTATCCAGACTACAGGTAATTATCCCGGTAAGGCCCGTAATATGGAAGAATTGCGTAGCGACATCTTAAAGGCCGCTTCTTATATACCGGGCAAACATCGCTTGAACCTGCATGAAATTTACGGTGATTTCGGCGGTACGTTTGTTGACCGTGACCAGGTGGAAGTGAAACATTTTGAAAGCTGGATGCAATGGGCGGCTGAAAACGGGATGAAACTGGATTTCAACTCGACTTCTTTCTCACATCCTAAAAGCGGTAACTTGTCTTTAGCCAATCCGGATAAAGGCATCCGTGATTTCTGGATTGAACATACCAAACGTTGCCGTGCCATTGCGGAAGAGATGGGACGTCGTCAGGGCGATCCTTGCATCATGAATCTTTGGGTACACGACGGTAGCAAGGATGTTACGGTAAACCGTATGAAATACCGTGAACTGTTTAAAGACTCTCTCGACCGGATTTTTGCTACGGAATATAAAAATATGAAGGACTGTCTGGAATCTAAAGTATTCGGTATCGGTCTGGAAAGCTATACAGTGGGCTCTAATGAATTCTGTGTAGGTTATAGCGTGCAGCACCAGAAACTGATAACAATCGATACGGGTCACTTCCATCCTACGGAGAGTGCTGCTGATAAAGTTTCGTCCATGTTGTTGTTCGTACCCGAACTGATGCTTCATGTAAGCCGTCCGATACGTTGGGATTCCGACCATGTGACTATTATGGATGACCCGACTCTCGAACTCTTCCAGGAGATTGTCCGTTGCAATGCCTTGGACCGTGTACACATCGGTCTTGACTATTTCGATGCTTCCATCAACCGTATAGGCGCTTATGTCATCGGTACCCGTGCCGCACAGAAATGTATGTTGCGGGCATTGCTGGAACCGTTGGCTAAACTTCGCGAGTATGAGGCTGCCGGTCAGGGCTTCCAGCGTCTTGCCCTGTTGGAAGAAGCTAAAGCTTTGCCTTGGAATGCCGTTTGGGATATGTTCTGTTTGAAGAATAATGTTCCGGTAGGTGAAGAATTCATTGCTGAAGTAGAGAAATACGAAGCTGAGGTTACATCCAGACGTAACTAAGTTTATCAGAGTTAGTGATAGTGTTTAGCGGGGAAAGCATATCTTTGCCCGCTACTTTCATTACTTATAGAACATTAACCGTTGATTATCATGAATACACTAATAGGATTATTAATTATCGCTGTGGGAAGTTTTGGGCAGAGCAGCTCGTATGTACCTATCAATAAAGTCAAGGGTTGGTCCTGGGAAAACTTCTGGTTGGTACAGGGCATTTTTGCCTGGCTCGTCTTTCCGTTGCTCGGTGCTTTACTTGCCATTCCTGCCGATGGCAGCCTGATAGAACTTTGGGGAGCCGGTGGTGCATTGTCGGCTATTATTTACGGTGTCCTTTGGGGTGTCGGCGGTCTGACATTCGGATTGAGTATGCGCTATTTGGGCGTTGCTTTAGGACAAAGTATAGCTTTGGGTACCTGTGCCGGTTTCGGAACTCTGTTTCCGGCTCTGTTTGCAGGGAAAGATTTGCTGCACGGTGACGGTCTGATGCTCCTTATTGGTGTTTGCATCACTTTGGCGGGAATTGCCATTATCGGTTATGCGGGCAGCCTACGCTCCAGAAATATGAGTGAGGAGGAAAAAAAGGCTGCCGTGAAAGATTTTGCGTTGACAAAAGGGCTGCTGGTTGCTTTGCTGGCAGGTGTGATGAGTGCCTGTTTTGCTCTCGGCCTGGATGCCGGAACGCCTATTAAGGAGGCGGCGCTGGCAGGTGGGGTGGCTCCGTTGTATGCCGGACTTCCTGTTATCTTTCTGGTAACTTTGGGCGGGTTCTGTACGAATGCGGCTTATTGTATCCAGCAAAATATAAAGAATAGGACGGGCAAGGAGTATTTGTCGGTTAGCGGCGATGTCCTTGTGAATAATGTTTTGTTCTGTGCTCTTGCCGGAGTATTATGGTATTCGCAATTCTTCGGTCTGGAAATGGGTAAGAGTTTCTTAGGCGGTAGTCCGATATTGCTTGCATTCTCCTGGAGTATACTGATGTCGCTGAATGTTACATTCAGTAATGTCTGGGGAATCCTGCTGAAAGAATGGAAGGGATGCGGTTCCCGTACAATAGGTGTATTGATATTGGGGGTGGCCGTTCTCATCGCTTCTATCATTGTAGTGGCGATGGCGCAAGCATAAAAATAATATCTAATAAACTGTAATTAAATAGACACATGAAATCAATTCTTGAAAATCGTCCCGAATTGGCTTATGAAGTCAATCAGGCGGCAGAAGTGGCCGGTTATCTTTGGCAAAAAGGTTGGGCGGAACGTAATGGTGGTAATATAACTTTAAACATCACTGAATATGTAGATGATGAAATCCGGGCTTTGCCGGCTATCAGCGAAGTAAAACAGATAGGAAAGGTACTCCCTTATCTGAAAGGTTGTTATTTTTATTGTAAAGGTACTCAGATGCGTATGCGTGATTTGGCACGTTGGCCTATGGCAAACGGTTCAATAATTCGTATTCTGGATGACTGTGCCAGCTACGTAATTATAGCAGACCAGCCTGTAATGCCTACATCGGAATTGCCTTCTCATCTTGCCGTGCATAATTATCTGCTTGAAAAAGGTTCTCCTTACAGAGCATCCTTGCATACACATCCTATCGAATTGATTGCTATGACCCATAACAAGAAGTTCCTGGAGAAGGATGTGGCTACCAATCTGCTTTGGAGTATGATTCCGGAAACAAAGGCGTTCTGTCCTCGTGGATTGGGTATAATTCCTTATGAATTGCCAAGTTCGGTAAAATTGGCTGATGCTACTATTGAGGCTTTGAACGATTATGATGTAGCTATGTGGGAAAAGCATGGAGTCTTTGCTGTAGATGTGGATATTATGTCTGCTTTTGACCAGGTAGATGTGTTGAATAAATCTGCACTGATTTACATTGCAGCTAAAAACATGGGCTTTGAACCGGACGGAATGAGTCAGGAACAAATGAAAGAGATGACTGTGGCTTTTAACTTACCCAAATAAGAGTGAAGTATATGTACAGAATGATATTGAACGAAACCTCTTACTTCGGAGCAGGATGTCGGGAAACAATTGCGGTGGAAGCCATGCGTAGAGGTTTTAAGAAAGCGTTCTTTGTGACAGATAAAGACCTGATCCGTTTTAAAGTCGCAGACAAAATAATTGAAGTTTTTGAAAAGAATCGTATTCCTTATGAGCTTTTCAGTGATGTAAAGGCAAATCCGACGATTGCGAACGTACAGAATGGCGTATCCGCTTTTAAAGCATCCGGTGCTGATTTTATTGTAGCGCTGGGCGGTGGCTCTTCCATTGATACGGCAAAAGGTATCGGCATTGTAGTGAATAATCCGGATTTTGCGGATGTGAAGTCATTGGAGGGTGTAGCTGAAACCCGTCATAAGGCTGTCCCGACTTTTGCATTGCCTACAACGGCTGGAACAGCCGCTGAAGTCACTATCAATTATGTGATAATTGATGAGGGTGCAAAGAAGAAGATGGTCTGCGTAGACCCTAATGATATTCCGGTTGTGGCGATTGTAGACCCGGAACTGATGTATTCCATGCCGAAAGGGCTGACTGCTGCAACAGGAATGGACGCTTTGACGCATGCCATTGAAAGCTATATAACACCGGGCGCCTGGGCGATGTCCGATATGTTTGAGTTGAAAGCCATCGAGATGATTGCCGCTAATCTGAAAGCTGCGGTAGACAATGGCAATGATACCGCAGCTCGCGAAGCGATGTCACAGGCTCAGTACATTGCCGGTATGGGTTTCAGTAATGTAGGTTTGGGTATTGTTCATTCTATGGCGCATCCGTTGGGTGCTCATTATGATACTCCGCATGGAGTTGCCAATGCATTGCTTTTGCCCTATGTGATGGAATATAATGCAGAGTCTCCGGCTGCTCCCAAATATATTCATATAGCTAAAGCTATGGGAGTAGATACGGTGGGTATGACCGAGGCTGAGGGAGTTCGTGCGGCTGTGGATGCAGTCCGGAAGCTGTCATTGAGCATTGGCATTCCTCAAAAGCTACATGAGATAAATGTAAAAGAGGAAGATTTGCATCAATTGGCTGTTGATGCTTTCAATGACGTTTGTACGGGCGGTAATCCTCGTCCTACTTCTGTCGAAGATATTGAGACTTTGTATCGTAAAGCTTTTTAATTATAATTTGAATTACCATGAAGAAAACTATTATTTCATGTGTGCTGTTTTTAACAGCTGTCACTGCTTTTTCGCAAACACCAATGAAGACGGCAGCAGAAGCTAAGCTTTCGGCTTCTGACCTTGCTGTGAAAATAGCAGACCGTATCCTTGCAACTACTACTTATGAGTTTAAGAATACCAAGACCGGTAAAACCTATAAGTCTGTCAAGAACTTGCCTTTGGATATGAATGTCAAGGTTGCATGTAAGTACAATAATTGGCATTATACCAATGGAGTAACCCATATCGCTTTAATGGAATTGGCCGATAAAACGGGAGCGAAGAAGTATGATGATTACGTTCTTAAAAATATGAATTTCGTATTTAACGAGGGTAATCTTGACTTCTTTAAGAAGCAGTATGAGCAGGCAATGAAAAATGAAGGATGGTATGGCGTTCGTAAGTTGAGTTGGCACATGATATTCCGTGGAAAGCGTTTGGATGATAACGGTCCTATGGGAGCCAGCCTGATTGACCTGCAGATAAAGCATCCGAATAATTCTTTCTTGAATTATATTAATGAAACAGCCGAGCACTTGAACTATGGCGAGCCTCGTTTGGCCGACGGTACTATTGCCCGTATCTGGCCTCATGAAAATACCATCTGGGCAGATGATGCTTTCATGGCTATCTCTTTCCTTGCACGTATGGCTAAGATGACCGGTGACATGAGTTATATCAATGATGCTGCCAATCAGGTAATCAAATATCACAAATATTTGTGGTGTCCCGAAAAACGGATTCTCTATCATTGCTATCATACGGATACGGACGAGCACGGTGTTGCTCATTGGAGCCGTGCCAACGGTTGGGTTTTCATGGCAACTGCCGATTTGCTTGCAGTGATGCCGCAGAATCATCCCATGCGTCCTGAGGTTCTGGAGTGCTTCCGCCGTCAATGTAGCGGTGTAGTGCGTTATCAGGGTAAGAACGGTCTTTGGCATCAGCTTCTTGACAAGGAAGATTCTTATGAGGAAATTACGGGTACGGCCATGTTTGTGTTTGGTATCGCACGTGGTGTAAAGCATGGTTGGCTGCATCCTGATTTCATTTATGCTGCCGAGCAGGGGCTGAAAGGAATGATGACACTGATGTCCGACAAAGGCGATGTGACCAAAATCTGTGTTGGAACGGGTATCATGCCGTCGCCTGCATACTACTACAACCGTCCTACCCAAGAGAATGATCCGATGGGTGAAGGACCTGTTCTCCGCGCATTGATTGAAATGATGGATGCGCCGAAGTATACAGAGATTAAGGCTGAACAGCAATACGATAAAATTGTAGTCAAAAAGTAATAATCCTTTTAGATAGTATGTTAATCCCGTCTGGAAACACAAAGATACTTCCAGACGGGACTTTTTTTATTAAATCTTCCATAGGTATCTCTTATTTCACAAATATTTCCTATTTTTGTCCCGAACCCATCATGAAGGACACGTGGTATGACTAAGAATTACAATGATTTAGGAGTGGAATTTAAGTATCTTATCGTAAATGACATGGACCAAAAGTTTGGTCTGTGGGTAAATACTGTCGGCTTTCAATCCATTCAGCCGGACTCTCCGTATCCATTGAAGGATCATCCTTCCGGTTATTTCTTTAATGCCCAGAAAGGACGTGTCTTGCGTGAGTATCAATTGGTTTATATCACGAAAGGACGGGGATTGTTTTCCTCGGAAACAACACCGGAAAAGCAGGTCTGCAAAGGACGTCTGATGGTATTGTTTCCCGGTCAATGGCATACTTATCACCCTTATCGCCAAACCGGATGGAACGAGTATTATATCGGTTTTGAAGGTCCTGTCATTGATAATCTGGTGAAAGGCGGTTTCTTGTCTAAAGACAATCAAGTGCTTGAGGTGGGTTTGAATGAGGAGTTGGTCTCTCTTTTTTCCCGTGCTTTGGAAATAGCGGAAGCGGATAAAATATCTTCTCAACAGTATCTTGGCGGTATAGTGCTGCACATAGTAGGTATGATACTGTCCATTTCTAAAAATAAAATTTTTGAGGTGGGCGATGTTGATCAGAAGATTGAGCAGGCCAAGATTATAATGAATGAGAATGTCTTTAAGGATATTGATCCTGAAGAGTTGGCTATGAAATTGAATATCAGCTATTCCTGGTTCCGGAAAGTATTCAAGGACTATACAGGTTATGCACCGGCTAAATATTTCCAGGAGTTGAAGTTGCGTAAAGCCAAACAATTATTGGTTGGTACTTCTCATTCCGTTAAAGAGATTTCTTTTATGCTCGATTATAAATCTACCGAACATTTCTTTTCATTATTTAAAAAACGCACAGGGTTTACCCCATTGGAATATCGTTCTTTTGGTCGGGAGACTGAGGTGGAGAACGAGGATTTTGATTAATGTCAAAAAGAATAGTCTACTATCAAAATTGTTATAAAAGCTTTGATTGTCAGATTTTTATTGGGTGAAAAGCTTCTTTTTTCTTAGGAGAAAGTCAAAAAAGAAAGTATTTGTGTCAGCAGTTATATTTTTGTAAGGTATGATTGTATTTATTTTTGCGCTTACAAGTTCGATACTCAATAATAGTTGTATCGGGCTGTTAATCTTGAATTAATTAATCAACCAATTTATATTAATAGTCTATGAGAATTTTACACAAAAAACTATGCTTGTTGATGCTTCTATTAATAAGCTTTCCTTTTAGTCTTTTTGCTCAGAACAAAACAATTACAGGTACAGTTCGTGATGCAGTGGATGTCGTGATTGGCGCTTCTGTTATGGTAAAAGGCAATACTGGTGTTGGTACTATTACTGACATGGATGGTAAATTTACTCTCTCTTTGCCAGCTTCTGCAAAGGAACTGGTCGTTTCGTTTATCGGTTATGATAACCAAACAGTGGTGATTGGCAACAAAACCCACTTTGACATTACATTGAAAGAATCTTCAGTAATGTTGGAAGAAGTGGTTGCAATTGGCTATGCAAAGGTAAAGCGTAAAGAATTAACAGGCTCTTCCGTTTCTGTGGGTAGTAAAGAATTGGCTATGGCTCCCGTTACAACTGCTGCACAGGCATTGGCAGGTAAAGCTGCTGGTGTTAATATAGTTCAGCAAAGTGGAGCTCCGGGTGCTGAAGTTAATATTACTGTACGTGGTGGTACATCTATAACACAAGGTACACAACCGTTATATATTGTAGATGGTTTTCAAATGGAAAACGGTCTTCAAAATGTTGACATAAATGATATTGAGAGTATTGATGTGATGAAAGATGCTTCTGCTACAGCTATTTATGGTGCTCGTGGTTCAAATGGTGTTGTTTTAATTACTACGAAATCTGGTAAATCGGGAAAAACCGAAGTTTCTTATAATGGATTTGTTAGTTTTGACCGTCTCGGCAAGAAATTAGATTTGCTGGGTGTAGAAGATTATGTAAAGTACCAGTATGAGTTTCAGTTGCTTCGCGGCAATCAAAGTAGTTTTGCCAATCTATTTGGAGGAAATATCAATGATGCAGATTTTTATACGGGTGCTTATAGCCGTATTGCTCAAGAATATGGTAATCGCGCAGGTATTGATTGGCAGGATGAAGTTTTTGGCTCTACAGGTGTTACGCAGAATCATAACGTAAACATAACCGGTGGTACTGAAAAGACTAAGTATATGTTAAGTTATAATTATACTGGTGAAGATGGTATTATGGATAAGCATGGCTATCAGAAGAATAGTATCCGTGCTAAAATCAATCACGAATTGTGGAAAGGTGTACGTTTTGATTTTTCTTCAAGTATGCAGATGACTAAAGTTGAAGGTGGTGGCTCTTTAGGTGGAAAATTGAAGCAGACTATTTTGCAACCAATTACAGGTGGTGTGAAGTTTACTGAAGAAGAAATGTTGAATAAGGATTTGTCTGACGCGTATTCTGATATGCCGGGTGCTGATAATTATGATATTAATAATCCTTTGTTGGACAATATGGCTATTGCACAAGAAAAGTATACCCGTATGGCTACTGTAAATGCAGGATTGGAAATTGATTTAATGAAAGATTTGACATTTCGTACGGCCGCTAGCTATATGTGGCAACAGATTCGCGAGGATTATTGGGATGACGGCTCTACCAGACAGGCTGATGCAAATCAAAGTCCTTATGGATATGGTTATCGTAATAACGGTGAAAAGTTTTCTTGGCAGGTTACGAATACATTAAACTATTCGTTTAATTTGGATGATAATAAACATAACTTTAGCGTTTTGTTGGGACAAGAGACTTATTATCAAGAGAAAATGAATTTAGATAATGAGTACCGTAAATTTCCTTCTGGTAATTTTGAGCTAAACGATGTGGCTATGGGTACTCCTTATGAATGGAAATCAGGAAAGAATAAGGAAGGTTTGGTTTCTGTTTTTGGTCGTTTGTCATATAATTTTAAGGAACGTTATTTATTTACAGGTACATTACGTGCTGATGGTTCATCCAAGTTTGCAAGAGGAAACCAATGGGGTATTTTTCCCTCTGCTTCAGCTGCATGGCGTATTTCAGAAGAGGAATTCTTGAAAGATGTTGATTTCTTGAATAATTTGAAATTACGCGTAGGTTATGGTACGGCCGGTAATAATAACATTGATGATAATATGTATACTACGGGCTATGGTTCAGGTCATTACGGTATAGCAGGTCAAGATTATATCACATTTGTTCCAGGTTCAACATTGGGAAATAAGGATCTGAAATGGGAAAAAACTACTACTACTAATGTAGGTTTGGATATTTCGTTATTCAACAGCCGTGTAAACTTAGCTTTGGACTGGTATAATAATGAGTCTTCTAATCTTTTGATTAAAAATAAAATTCCTACTACTACAGGTTATGCAGACCAATATCAGAACTTAGGTTCTATTCGTAACCGTGGATTTGAAATAGTATTGAATACAACCAATATTCGTACTAAGGATTTTACTTGGAGTACAGATCTTAATATTGCTATCAATCGCTCTAAAGTATTGGAACTATATGGAGATGAGAGTTTGGATTATTTTATACAAGACTATGAGTCGCGCATGGGGTATAAGATTGAGGTAGGAAAACCATTGGGACAATACTATGGACTTCTGTATGACGGAGTATATACAACTGATGACTTTAACCAGCAGGCTGATGGTACTTATAGAATAAAAGACGGTGTCGCTTCTTTGAAAGGACTTGATCGTAAGAAAATTAAACCGGGCGATGCCAAGTACGTTCCTACAGCTGGTGAAACAGATAGCAATGGTAATCCTGTATGGTCAACAAACGATCGTACTGTGATAGGAAATGCAGCTCCAAAATTTACCGGTGGATTGAATAACACTTTTACCTACAAAGGTTTTGACCTTTCTATTTTTATGAATTTTGTAGTAGGAAATGATGTTTTCAATATGAGTACACAACGTTTTATAGGCCCTTATCTGTCTAATCAGAACTCATTGGCGATTATGAAAAACCGTTTTACATTGGTTGATCCGCAAACAGGTAAGGAAACTACAAATTTGGCTCGTTTGGCAGAGTTGAATCCTGGGCAATTTGGCAAAAATGTAATGTGGAATATTTCAGAGAATAATAAGACTGCTATCAGTGATCATAGTAGCTATTATATTGAAGATGGTTCTTATTTACGTTTTAGTACAATAACTTTAGGGTATACGTTCCCTAAACAATGGATACAAAAAGCAAAATTAAGTAATGCACGTATTTATTGTACATTGAATAATATTGCTACAATTACAGGTTATAATGGTTACGATCCGGAAGTATCCGCTTCAAGTAGTGCATTGACTCCTGGCATTGACAATTCGGCTTATCCCCGTTCAAAGAGTTGGGTTTTAGGCGTTAATTTAACATTCTAATTATCGAAATGAAGGTCATGAAAAAAATAATAACTATTTTAACTGCGTCAGCATGCTTGTTGACATTTACTTCTTGTCAGGACTGGCTGGATATGCCTTCCGAATCAAAAGCTGATAGTGAGACACTGTTTGAAAATCTTGGACGTGCAGAAATGACTGTAGTTGGTGCTTATCCTAGCTTGTTTACTCAAGAATTAGGTTATCAACTATTAGAAGGAACAGATGAATCTAGTTCTTCAGAAACTAATTCTAAGTATAATGTTTCCAATTATGATTATACTTCTACTTCTTCGATGTTGAATTCTACATTTTCAAGTATGTATAAGGCAATAGAATACAGTAATGTCTGTATTAAAAATTTGCCGTTAATGAATGTGGCAGAAGGAGAAAAAAAGAAACGTGATGCTCTTTTAGGCGAAGCATTGGCTATTCGTGCCTATGCTTATTGGAATTTGGTACGTTTTTATGGTGATGTTCCTTATTCTAACATACCTACTTCTGAGTTGAATAGTTATAGTTCATCTCGTGTAAGTCGAGATGAAATTTGGGATAACTGTGTGAAAGATCTGCAAGATGCAATAGAATTGTTGCCTTGGAAAAGTGAAGGAATGGTAAGCACTCCGGAACGTTTCACTAAAAATTCTGCTTATGGTATTTTAGCGCGTGTGGCATTGTATGCAGCCGGATATTCTTTGCGCTGGGATTTGAATACTGTGCCCTATGATGCAGCAACTGTTAGAATAGCACAACGTGATGATCAAAATCGCATCAAAGAACTTTATCAGATAGCTGCTGATGCTTGTTACGAAATAATAAAGCAAAAGGAAAATGATTTGTTGGATAGTTATGAAGAGGTATTTCGTGATTTAGCAACCAAAGAGTATAATAAAGAAACGATGTTGGAATATGGTTGGTATGGTGCAAATTCGTCGGATGTACGTACTGGTTATGTAAATGGTATTCCTACAAATGGTTCTGGTGGCACTTTTGGTAAAGGTGGTGCACAAATGATAGCAATGCCTACTCTTTATTTTGAATATGCCGATGGTGACCAACGTCGTGATGTTTCTGTATGTAATTATGGCATTTATACAGATGGCAAGTATCAAATGAATACATATATTGGCGCAGGGGTAGGTAAATATCGTATCAATTGGTGTAAAGACAGAGGTACTTCCGATAGTCGCCGCGATATTAATTTCCCGTTATTGCGTTATTCGGATGTACTGTTGATGTATGCAGAGGCATTGAACGAATTAAATGGATATGCTACTCCAGATGCCGTTGATGCTTTGGAAAAAGTCCGTTTGCGTGCTTTTAAGAAAGATGCAAGTAAGATTAAGCCTATACCTACGGAGTATACAGCTTTCAAGAATGAAATTATTTTAGAACGCAAGTTGGAACTGTCTAATGAATCTTTGCGTAAAACAGATTTAACGCGTTGGGGAATTCTTTATGATCATTTGATGGCTGAAAAAGATAAATTATACCAGTTGGCAAGACGTGAAGGTAAATATGCAGATGTTGATGTCTACCGTGCCTATAAAGGCGGTAAAGCTGTTTACCAAGATCCTACAGTCGCTTTGCCTTATATTACATTAAAGGAATCAGATTTTTCAAAATTTGGTTTAACTAACGATGAAATCAAAACGCTGAAAATCCAAAATGATGGAGTAAACGGTGGTTTTGTAGAAAAGGAGATTTATGAGGATGTAAATGGCAATATTTATTTAACAAAAGATGACATGCCTGAGGCGCAGCAGGAGAATGCTACTGCCGTAACTTATACTATTTTAAATATGTTCGGTTGTCACACGATTAAAAACAAGGGTGGACTTTCTGTTGAGCAGGTGGAAGGTATAAGTGATGTAAATAACTTCATTACTAATATGTTCTATGGTTTGGAAAAGAATAAAGTAGAGATTCTTCCGTTCAGTACAACAGCTATTATTGATGTTAATCCTGGTTTAAAAGATCAGCAACATCCTTGTTACTAAAAGTAATGATTGGATATTAGATTAGTAAAGAGAAAAGGTGGATACTCGGTACTTGAGTTCCACCTTTTCTATATTATATTTAACCCAAAAACGGAATATACTTTATGCCTTTTCAATAAAAACTTGTTTTATGAAGAAAGTTTGTTTTAGCATTATCTTGCTTATTGTAGCTTTTTCTGTGCAAGCGCAATCTCTTGCTTTTCCTGGTGCAGAAGGTTATGGCAAATACACTACTGGCGGGCGTGATGGACGAGTGTTAATAGTAACCAACTTGAACGACAGCGGCGAAGGAAGTTTGCGGCATGCTGTAGAGCAAACAGGAGCGCGCATCGTAGTCTTTGCCGTAGACGGTAATATTGAATTGAAATCTCCACTTCGAATAAATAACGACAACATTACCATAGCCGGTCAATCTGCTCCGGGTGATGGAATCTGTTTAAAGGACTATCCGTTAATTGTTAATGCAAGCAATGTTATTATCCGTTATGTCCGAGTCCGTGTGGGCGATCGCTATCGCTTAGATAGTGATGGTTTGAGTGGAGGACGTTATGGGCAGAAGAATGTAATTCTGGATCATATTTCTGTAAGCTGGAGTATAGACGAATGTCTTTCTATCTATAAAACAGAAAATCTTACCGTACAATGGTGTCTGGTAACCCATAGTCTGAATTCTTCAGTCCATACGAAAGGTAATCATGGATTTGGTGGTATTTGGGGAGGGTATAAGGCTACATTCCATCATAACCTGTTGGCAAATCATGCCAGCCGTAATCCCCGGTTTTCTTCTGTTGATGGAACTAAATGGGTAGACTATCGTAATAATGTGGTGTATAATTGGGGATTTAAAACTGCCTATGGTGGTGGACATCATGGTGAGATAAATATGGTGGGTAATTATTATAAGCCGGGGCCTGCCTCTCAGCATCATCGTTTACTTGATGTGGCTGAAGACGGTACCGGCCGTTACTATGTGGCAGAAAACGTAATGGAAGGGGATGATACTGTGACTTATGACAACCATCGTGCTGTGATGGATAGATTTTCTTGTTTGGTTGATAGTCCTTTTCCGTATGAGCCCATTGAAGAAGATATACCGGTGGTGGCCTATCATAAAATATTAAAGGAGGTAGGGTGTAGTTTCTCGCGTGACATGTACGACAAAGAAGTTTTGCGCCAAGTAAAGAAAGGGCTTGGAACATTTGGTCTAAAGGGGATTATCAATTCTCCGAAAGAGGTAGGCGGATGGCCTGTGTTGAAAGTTGGAAAGCCTTTACGTGATACTGATGCGGACGGAATGCCTGACGTGTGGGAACGTCGGTACGGATTGAATGCGGATGATGCCTCTGATGCTTCCACCTATACGTTGGATAAGAATTACACTAATATTGAGATTTATCTGAACGGACTTTTGGAAAAATGAACATTATTTCCCTTGGTATTTCTGACTCTGTTCAAAATCAATATATTACTTACACTGATTTTATATTGAATTCAAATTTATTATTTTCGAGAATTAAAATCCATATAAAAGAAGTATGAATATAAGAATCTTTTTTACTGTTTTAGGACTATTGTCCGCTCTTTGCGTATGGTCTCAGCAGACAGAGCGCCGTTATCTTTCCGGTACCGGACTGGGCGATGGCGTAACCTGGCAGTTTTATTGTTCCGAGGGTAGGAACAGCGGGAAGTGGAGTAAGATAGAAGTGCCTTCTCAATGGGAGCTGCAGGGTTTTGGTGAATATACCTACGGGCGTTGGTATAAGAAGAAGGGGGTTAAGAATCCCAGTATGGAAGAGGGGATTTATCGTCATACATTTCGTGTACCGGAAGATTGGAGAGGTAAGAACATACGTTTGTGGTTTGATGGGGTTATGACAGATACGGATGTGATTGTAAACGGAGTTTCGGCCGGAGAAACACATCGGGGCGGATTTTATCGTTTTTCCTACGACATAACTTCTTTGTTGAAATATGGTGCTGCCAATAAGCTGGAAGTACGGGTAAAAAAACATTCCGGAAATAAGTCGGTGAATGCGGCCGAACGTAAGGCGGACTGGTGGTTGTTTGGGGGGATTTACCGTCCTGTATGGTTAGAAGCCAAACCTCAGACACGTATCGAACATATTGCAGTGGATGCGAAAATGGATGGAGAAATGAAGCTTTATACCGAGCTGAAAGGAGTGAAAGGGAAGGAAAAGTTAACGGCTGCTTTACATCCTTTGGGAGGAACGGACGTTTGTTCGGAGGTTCGGACGTGGGAAGTGGGGCATGACAGTGTGTTTGCTCATGTTTGGAAAAATGTAGAACCTTGGACTCCGGAAAAACCTCGGCTTTACAATCTCATTGTTACCTTGCGGAATGAAGAAGGGAAGGCTTTACACCGGACATCTGTCCGCGTCGGATTCCGTACCGTTGACTTTCGTCCACGCGACGGTGTTTATCTGAATGGTACGAAACTGGTGATGAAAGGCGTAAACCGTCATTCTTTTCACCCCGATGGCGGGCGTACCACCAATAAGGAACTCAGCATTCAAGATGCCCTGCTCATTAAAGAAATGAATATGAATGCCGTGCGTTCCCATTATCCACCCGATGAGCATTTTCTGGATGCTTGTGATTCGTTGGGATTGCTCTATATTGATGAACTTGCGGGCTGGCAGAATGCTTACGACACTGTTACAGGCAGCAAGTTGGTAAAAGAAATGATAGCAAGGGATGTAAATCATCCATGTATCGTACTTTGGAGCAATGGAAATGAGGGCGGGTGGAACATGGCTACGGACAAACTGTTCTACCGTTATGATCCGCAACGCCGTCATGTCATTCATCCTTGGGCGGACTTTGATGAATTGGATACACACCATTACCCGGCTTACCTGACCGGTGTAGGCCGTTTCACCAACGGATATAAGGTTTTCATGCCGACAGAGTTTATGCATGGTCTGTACGACCAGGGACATGGAGCCGGACTGGAGGATTTCTGGGCGCGATATACGGCACACCCTTTGTTTGCCGGAGGTTTTTTATGGGCATATAGCGATGAAGCTGTACGCCGGACAGACTGTAACGGCATTTTGGACAGTGAAGATTATAATGCGCCTGACGGTATTGTAGGTCCTTATCGGGAGAAAGAAGGCAGTTTCTATTCCGTACGGGAAATATGGTCGCCTATAAAGATAAAGCCTCTCCAGCTAACGCCTTCTTTCAATGGCCGTTTTTTAGTGGAGAACCGTTATCTGTTTACTAATTTGAAGGAGTGTTCCATGCGCTATCGCGTCCTTTCCTATCCTTCTCCGCTACAGAGCAGGGCTGAGGGATGCACAGTAGACAGCGGTCGGGTGAATTTGCCTGCTTTGGAACCGGGTGAAACCGGATATGCCTGTATAGCTGCATGGGAGAATCCGGAAATCCGGGAGAAATTCTTCTCTAAGGGAGATGTTTTGGAATTGGAGGCTATAGGACTGGATGGAAAGAGCGTGTGTACGCGTACGTATCCCATCAGTTTTGCGAGAAGCTATTTTGAAGGGCAACTGGCTTCTTTGAAAAGAACAGGAAAAGGTTGTTGCGTGAACGAGGCTGATTCTTTGATAACGTTGTGTTCCGATTGGGTGGACATATCCTTTCGCCGAAACGATGCTACCATATATTCTGTATTGCGGAAGAAAGACAACCGGATAATTCCGTTGAAAGACGGTCCGCTGCCTGTAGGAATGCAAATGAAACTGGTGTCCCTTTCCGCTCGTATGGAGCAGAGAGGTGATGCTATCCTTTGTGCCCGTTATCGGGGCGGAGCGGATTCCGTTGTGTGGCGTTTGCGTCCGGACGGGCTGTTGAAGATGGATGCCGTATTGCTGAACCGGGCATCGGGCGGTGGCGGCTTTGATGATGCTTTTACGGATAATGCCATACTTAACTTCGGGTTTACCTTCTCTTATCCTGAAAGCGAATGTACAGGTATGCGTTGGTTGGGGCGCGGTCCTTACCGTGTGTGGAAGAACCGTATTCCGGGTACGAATTACGGTATCTGGCAGAAAGACTTTAATAATACTGTTACCGGAGAGAGTGCGGACAAACTGGTCTATCCGGAATTTAAAGGGTATCACGCCAATCTTTATTGGGCCACAATTCAAGGCAAGCAGAATGCTTTTACCGTCTATGCGGCTACGGACGGAGTGTTCTTTCGTGTATTCACTCCGGATGAACCTCGTGGGCGTCAGGATGGTATCCGTACAATGCCGGACTTTCCGGCCGGGGATCTTTCTTTCTTATTGGATATTCCCGCCATTCGCTCTTTTAAGCCGATAAGTCAGCACGGGCCGCAGAGTCAGCCTGGAACTATCCGTATCAAAAAAGGGGATGAGGGGTTGAAACTGGAGTTGGCATTTGACTTTCTGTGACAGCTTGGGCAGTGTATGCCCGATAATCATTTCTCTTAGCATTTCCGCCAAACCGGACAGAATCGGTTTGGCGGAAATGCGTTATCTTTGCTTCGTTCACAACTATGAGATATATTACTTACACTAAAAATACCATGAAAAAACTGTTTTATTCTCTACTTGCAGTCGTCTTGGCAGCTTGCGGTTCGGAAAAGCAAGCGCCGATAGATCGTGAGGCGCTGGTTGCCCGTAACAACCCTCAGGTATCTTCGTTTGATTCATTGGCATCATTGTCGGTCGGCAACGGTGAGTTTGCCTTTACAGTGGATGCTACCGGTCTCCAGACTTTTCCCTTAGTATATAAGAAAGGTGTGCCATTGGGTACGCAAAGTCAATGGGGCTGGCATAGTTTCGGTAATCCCAATAAATACAAACCGGAAGAATACTTGAAAGAACACGATTTCGGTCGTGGACATAAAGAAATATACGCTTGTCAGTTTAAAGAAGACGGACGTCAGAAAGAAGCTTCCAATTGGTATCGCATGAACCCTCATCGCCTGCATTTGGGTATCGTGGGACTGGAGTTGGGCGATGATGTGAAGACTTCTGACATTACCGATATTGCCCAGACATTGGATATGTGGAACGGTGTCATCAACAGTCACTTCACACTGAAAGGCAACGCCTTTGATGTACAGACCGTATGTCATCCGCAAATGGACATGATTTCAGCCAGTATCACCAGTCCGGCACGTGGTGGGGTGAAACTGCATTTTCCATACCCTACGGGCGCTCATGCCGATGATGCCTGCAATTGGGATGCCAACAACAAACACACTACAGATATAGTCTTTGAGAATGCGCAAAGTGCAGTTCTCAAACGTACACTCGATTCTACCGTTTATTATGTATCTCTGCGTTGGGAAGGAAAAGCTTCCCTCAAGGAGAAGTCTGCAAACTATTTTGTACTGACACCGGCGGAAGATAAACTCGCTTTTTCTTGCAAGTTTACGTCCGCTTTTCCCGGAACTGTATTCGAGAGTGAACCGGCTGTCTATACTTCTGCCGATACTCTGCCTACTTTCGCCGAAACTCTGGCAGCCGGCAACAGCTATTGGAACAATTTCTGGAAGAACGGTGCGGCTGTAGACTTCTCACATTGTACCGACCCGCGTGCCAAAGAATTGGAACGCCGTGTCGTATTGAGCCAATACCTGCTCGCCATTCAGTCGGCAGGCAGTGTTCCGCCGCAGGAAACAGGGCTAACCTACAATTCATGGTTTGGCAAGTTCCACCTCGAAATGATATGGTGGCATCAGGCTTGGCAGGCACTTTGGGGGCATCCCGAATTGCTGGACCGTACACTCGGCTGGTACGAAACGGTCGAACCTGTTGCCCGTGAGATAGCCCGCCGTCAGGGATTCGACGGAGTGCGTTGGATGAAAATGACCGATCCCAGCGGAACGGAAGCTCCGTCTAATGTAGGCAGTTTCCTGATTTGGCAGCAACCGCATTTTATCTATTTGGCCGAACTCGTTTACCGTGCCAATCCTTCGGATGAGGTGATTAAGAAATACAATCATCTGGTGCAGGAAACTGCAAAGTTCATGTATTCTTTCGCCACTTACGATGAATTCCATGGACGTTTTATCCTGAAAGGCGCTATTCCCGCACAAGAAACATTGCGTGCGGCTACTACCATCAATCCGCCGTTCGAACTCTCTTACTGGCATTATGCCATGAATGTGGCTCAGCAGTGGCGTGAACGTGTCGGTGAAAAGCGTAATCTGGAATGGGATGAGATGATAGACAAACTCTCTCCGCTGGCCTATAATGAAGACAGCCTTTATCTGGCTGCCGAAAATGCAGTGGATACTTACAAGGATATCCGTTTCACCAGCGACCACATGGCAGTGCTTGGCTCTGTGGGTATCCTGCCGATGAACAAGCTGATACGTGCCGACTATATGAAGAATACGCTTCATTGGGTGTGGGACAACTGGAACTGGGGCAAGACATGGGGCTGGGATTACCCGATGACCGCTATGAATGCCACTCGGCTGGGTGAGCCAGAAAAGGCTGTAGGCGCCTTGCTGATGGATAAGCGCACCAATACTTACTTGTTGAACGGACACAATTATCAGGACGGACGTCTGCGTTGCTACCTGCCGGGCAATGGCGGCTTGCTGACTGCCGTGGCGCTGATGTGTGCCGGTTGGGACGGGTGTGAGGTGAAAAATCCCGGTTTCCCGCAAGACGGTACATGGGATGTGCGTTGGGAAGGTTTGAAGCCGATGCCGTAATCGCCTCTTTGTATATAAATATTATTATATATAACTAATCTGGGACTACTCCGTACTATCCCCTTTATGAATAGCTTGCAGAAGGATGCATTCAGTATACGACTGATATAGGTTCAGTCGTATACTGAATGTGTTTCAATCGTATAGTGAATGGCTTTCAGTTATGCTTTCATCCTTTGAACTAAATAAAACCTTATGAACCGTATTTCTGTTTTTGCAATTATTTTTACTCTGTTTATCCCTTTGGGTTCTTACGCGCAATATGCTTCTTCGTCTAAAACTCCGAAGAAAGCAGGCGATTTGATAGAATCCACTTCCTACAATGACCATAAGCGGGGAGCTCCCCGTATGTTGCAATACTTGCCGTCCGGTGAAGAGTTTGTCTGCGTCAACGGCAAGAACCGCTACACACGTGCTTTGTATGGCGGACATACGGCATGGCGCCTGGAAACCGGCGACCGTCCGATATTTGCCACGTATGTCAAGAACGACTGCCGTAATATCCGTTTTCGCTTGCATCTGCCGGACGGTACGGTTACACCGTTGGAAGAAACCGATTGGTGCGAGGCGCGTTATAATCCGGGTACGCGTACGTATGTCTTGAAAGACAAGGCATGGGGAGAAAATTGCAGCCTGAAAGTTTCCGTATTGGCAAGTCTTACGGAAGAGATGGCCGTTTGGGAGCTTTCCGGTGAGTTGCCTGCCGGCTGCGAGCTGGAAGTGTTGAATTCGCCCATCCGCCGGAAGAAGCTTTCCCGTAGCGGAGATATGGGGGCAGACCCTCCGGGATGTTTTGAGCCGGCAGAAGACGGCACAGTGCTGCAAACACTGAAATGCCGCTTTCCGGCCGACGGGCATTTGTATGTGGGCATTTCCGGTAATGAACTGAAGGAAATACGGGATGGTGGTGTACAGTATCTTGCCCTTCAAAAGGCTTGCCGTGAACTGGCCGAACGCATCAGAATCACTACTCCCGATCCTTATTTCAATACGCTTGGCGGTGCACTTGCTGTTGCTGCCGACGGTATCTGGGGGGAAGAGGGCGTGTGGCTGCATGGAGCTGTCGGCTGGCGTATGCCGTTGAGCGGCTGGCGTGCCGCATACGTAGGCGATGTGTTGGGCTGGCACGACCGCGCACGCACTCATTTTGACAACTATGCTGCCAGTCAGGTGACCGAAGTTCCCAATGCGATTTCGCATCCGGCACAGGATTCTGCCCTTGCGCTTGCACGTTCGGCCAAGATATGGGGAACACCGCAATACAGCAACGGATATATCTGCCGCAATCCTCGCCGTAACAATCAGATGCACCATTATGACATGAATCTCTGTTACATAGACGAACTGTTGTGGCACTTCAACTGGACGGGCGACCTTGAGTATGCCCGCCGCATGTGGCCGTTGCTGACACTGCATCTTGCTTGGGAAAAACGCAACTTCGACCCGGACAACGACGGCTTGTACGATGCCTACGCCTGCATTTGGGCAAGCGATGCGCTGTATTATAACAGTGGCGCCGTTACGCACAGCTCTGCCTATAACTATCGCGGCAATAAACTGGCTGCACTGATTGCTGAGAAGATAGGCGAAGACCCCACACCCTATCGGGAAGAGGCCGATAAGATATTGAAAGCGCTCAACACCCGTCTCTGGTTGCCGGAGAGAGGACATTGGGCGGAATTCCAAGATTTCATGGGTCATCGCCGTCTGCATGAAGATGCTGCCGTATGGACCATCTATCACGCTCTCGACAGCGATGTGGCCGATCCGTTTCAGGCATATCTTGCCACAAGTTACATAGACCGTGAAATTCCTCATATTCCTGTCGTGACTTCGGATGATGTGCTTGCCGCCGATGCTGCTTTGCCTGTCAATGCAGGCCCGTACGCTCATTGGCAGGAACAGTTGACGGCAGCGAGTGCTGCCGTCAATGCCGGAAAGTATGCCACTGTGGCCACTACCGACTGGATGCCGTATTCATGGAGCATTAACAATGTAGCCTTTGCCGAAGTGATGCACACGTCGCTCGCTTATTTTCAGGCAGGACGCAGAGAGGCAGGCTTCAAATTGCTGAAAAGTTCTGTTCTGGACGGCATGTACCTGGGCGATAGTCCGGGCAATTTCGGGCAGATAAGTTTCTATGATGCTGCCCGGGGCGAATGTTACCGCGACTTCGGCGACCCTATCGGAGTGGCTTCCCGCGCATTGATTCAGGGGCTTTACGGAATCTTGCCCGATGCTTTGAACGGTCGTCTGCTGATAAAACCCGGTTTCCCGGAAGAGTGGGAGTATGCTTCACTGCATACGCCGGATATAGACTTTGACTTTAAAGCGGGCGAAGTGGCTACCGGTAAGTATTCTTCCCGCGACTGTTCGCTTTATACCGTTACACACCGTTTGCCTGCCGTACGGAATCTGGAATTGCAATTCCCAGCACGTCGTTCGGCTGTGGCGCGTTTGACAGTAAACGGCCAGAATGCAGCGTGGAGACTGGTTGAAAATTCAGTTGGACGGCCCATGCTTTCCGTTTCCGTTCCTGCTGCTTCCGATGAGGAGGTAACAATCAATGTCGCTTGGGAAGGAGAGTTGCTTGAAGCTCCTGCTTCTGTCGATGCTTATCCTGCAACTCGCGTCCGTAAGGCGGGACCCGTCAGTTTCATTGCTATGGAACAGGGACAGATGAAATGGTGGGCGCCGGTAGAGCACCCGGTATCCGATAAGGGTAAGAAACCTGTTCCGGTAGGTGATTTTAAAGCAGTCGATTCAGCCCGATGCACTCCAGTCGATATGCAGAAAGTGTTCAATGCGAATGTAACGGATATTTTCCGCAATGAATACCTGTCGCCGCGTTCTCCGTACACCACGTTGCAGTTGCCCAAACAGGGAATAGGCGAGTGGTGTCATCCGCTGAAGACAGCAGATATAGATGATTCGGGTTTGCGTGCCACTGTGCGTAAAGGCTTGTTGGAGACAAAGCTCGGGATACCTTTCCGTACTCCTGCCGAAGGGCATAACATAGCTTTCACCTCTCTTTGGGACAATTATCCGGACAGTCTGCAAATTCCCCTGCAAGGCAAGGCTTCCCGTGCCTATTTACTAATGGCAGGCAGTACTAACCACATGCAGTGCCATATCGACAATGGCGTAATCCGTGTGTATTATGAAGACGGTACTTGCGACACCTTGTCTTTGGTAAATCCGGATAACTGGCCGCCCATCGAACAGATATTCTTTGAAGATGGAAAGTCTTTTAACCGTCATGCACCGTCTCTCTATCGCCTGCGTCTGAAGACCGGTGAACTGAGCAATAATTTCGGTGAGGAACTTGGCTTTACCGGCGTGTCTCGCGAGGTGGACGGTGGTGCCGCCGTACTGTTGGAAATGCCGTTGAATGCAGGGAAAAAGCTTTCTCATCTTGTACTGGAGACACTCTCCAATGAGGTGGTGATAGGAATAATGGGCATTACGCTTCAACGATGAAGTGTACAAAACTACATGGATTCCGAATATTCATGGTTGTTGTATATGGAGGTGTATCCTTATCTTTGCTGTAAGAAACACTTAAATATAGAATAACCATGAAAACTTTTTTGATTACCCTTTTATGCGTATTTTTTTATTCAGGTTTCTCATCCGGAGCGGATTGGCATGTATCTGTCGCCAAGTACAGGCACGATAAAGTTTGTGCCATCAGTTACACTTTCGATGACGGGTTGGCAGAGCATTATACACTGGCGGCTCCGCAATTGGAACAGCGGGGCTTTCGCGGAACATTTTTCATTAACGGCTCCAAAGTGAATAAGGATGAGCGGCACATAAAAGATACCACTCGTGTGACGTGGCCTCAGTTGAAGGAAATGGCGGAAAAGGGGCATGAAATTTCCAATCATGGATGGGCACACCGTAACTTTGCCAAGTTTCCGTTTGAAGTACTCAAGGAAGATATACTGAAAAACGACAGTGCGATATATGCCCATGTAGGCGTTATGCCCCGTACGTATGCCTATCCCAATAATACGAAACAGGGAGAGGCAATGGCGTTTGTAGCCCGAAACCGTGTAGGTACGCGCCTGAAACAACGTTCCGTAGGCAGTAAGCGTACAGCCCGCGATTTGGAGAAGTGGATGGAAACACTGATTAAGACAGGAGATTGGGGCGTGGGCATGACGCACGGTCTGACCTACGGGTACGATGCCTTCGGCAATCCGCAATGCTTATGGGAACATTGGGAACAGGTCAAAGCCAATGAAGACAAGATATGGGTAGGTACTTTCCATGAAGTTGTCTCTTATCTCAAAGAGAGGGAAGCAATCCGCCTCACTGTAACGGAGAAGAAGAATAAGTTACATGTCGTTCCCGAACTGCCATTGGACAAAGAACTTTTTACCGAACCGTTGACAATGGTTGTCGAAGGCGGAACAATGAAAAAAGTATCCGCCAGACAGGGAAAAAAGAAACTCTCCGTACAGCTTCGTTCCGATAAGGCTTTTTTCGATTTCGACCCTTTTGGCGGTGAAATTATAGTAACTATTAGATAGAAGTTCCCCATGGTACGGAGAAAATCATTATTTTTGCCGTAACGACATCGAAACTTATGAGGAACATGAAACAAAGAGCCTGCGGGAGAAGAATTTATACCTTTCTGGTTACGTGCCTTGTTGCAGTAATGAATCTGCAAGGATATGCTTCCGTCAAGGTACATGTGCAGTATCTGACTACGGCGGACGGATTGTCCAATAACTCCGTCCGTTACATCCATCAGGACAGTAAAGGTTTTATTTGGATGAGTTCGCTGAACGGGCTGAACCGTTATGACGGCAATTCATTCCGCACTTTCCTGCCGAAGAACAACGGGCAGATGTCACTTGCCGACCGGCGTGTAAAGCATTTGTATGAAGACGCCAACGGCTTCTTATGGATATCCACCTCTGCCGACCGTTTCAGTTGTTACGACCTGAAGAGAGATTGTTTCGTGGACTTTACCGGATGTGGGGAACATGAAGACCATTACGGCTATATTACCGTACTGCCTGATGCGGTTTGGCTGTGGGGGCGGGGACAAGGTTGCCGGCTCATACAATATAGGGACGGTAAGTTTGCTTCAAAAGTTTTTAATGCGAAAGACGGGCAGCTTCAATCGGATAATGTCCAGTTTGTGTTGCAGGACAGTGCCCGGCGGGTATGGATCGGTACGGATAAGGGGCTTTATTGTTGGAAAGATAATGCGTTGCAGTGTGCCGATAAGTCACACAGTTTCCAGCGTGCCTGTAGCTTTAAAGGCAAGACTTGTTTTATAACCGTTGACGGGGAAATTCGGACTGCCGATAAGGAAGGCAGGCTTTCTTTGGCGGCAAAGTTGCCGGATGTATCTTACGGATTGGACTTGCCGGGTAACTTGGCTGTCGGAAGCCAATGGGTTATTTTCACTTCAGAGGGGAGCTTTGTTTTTGATACGGAGAGTAATATGCTGAAGCCCTCACCCCCGGAATGGAATATTCCCGGTGGTGAAGTCTCTGTGGATAACCGGGGGAATTATTGGGTACACAACAAGACGGGCAAGTTGTATTATATCCGGTCGGGGACGGGTGCTGTGAAAGTATTTCAGCTGATGCCTCGGGAAAAGGTGGGCTATATTGATATGGAGCGGTATCATGTAGTGCACGACTCACGTGACATCCTTTGGATTTCAACTTATGGCAACGGACTTTTTACCTACGACCTGCGGACTGACGAGCTCCGCCATTTCAAAGCGGACGACAGCCGTTCTTCATTAATATCGTCCAATGCCCTGCAGTATATTATGGAAGACCGTTCGGGCAGCATCTGGCTAAGCTCCGAATATACGGGGGTGTCTCATTTGAAAGTAGTAAATGAGGGCGCCGTACAATTTTATCCGGAACCGGTGGAATACGACACGGAAACGCATGTAAATAATATCCGTATGCTGGCTACTGCCACTGATGGGGATATTTATCTGGGCACCCGCGATGGAAAGGTGTATGTGTACGATGCCGCCTTGTCCCGTCCGAAAAAGAAAGAAGTGTACGGCAAGAACATATATGCCCTTTGTGAAGATGCCGCAGGCACTCTTTGGTTGGGGAGTCGTGGCAACGGCTTGTATGTGGACGGTAAAAGGTACACCCACCGGGCAGATGATGCGAACTCGCTTGCTGCCAATGAAATCTTTTGTATGTTGCATGACAGTAAAGGACGGATGTGGATCGGCACTTTTGGTGGTGGTCTGGAACTTGCCGAACCCGACGGACAGGGCGGTTATAAGTTCCGTCATTTTCTCAATGAATACTATTCGCAGAAACGCATACGCATATTGATTGAGGACAGACAAGGTTGGATTTGGGCGGGAACGAGCGACGGCATATTCGTGTTCCGTCCCGAAGAACTGTTGGCAAATCCTGAAGCCTACCATCATTACAACTGGAGCAATCGGAGCTTGTTGAGCAATGAAGTGCGGCATATAATGCAGGACAGCAAGGGAAATATCTGGATTGCCGAATCCGGTGCGGGATTCTGTATCTGTACGCCCGGTAATGATTACGGAAAGTTGGAGTTTACTCATTACGGCGTTGCCGATGGTTTGGTAAACAGTATGGTACAGGCTTTCGTGGAAGATGCGGAAGGCAAGGTGTGGATTACCACCGAATATGGCGTTTCCTGTTTTTTCCCCGATTCAAAGACTTTTGAGAATTATTTCTTTTCCAGCGACATGCTGTGCAATGTATACAGCGAAAGCAGTGTGTTGAGACTGCAGGATGGCAGGATTGCCATGGGAACCAACCAAGGGGTCACTGTTGTCAATCCTTTGCAAGTGGAGAGTGTGCGGAATATTCCTTCCGTCACTTTCACGGAACTGAAGCTGAATGGTGTTTCGGTAGCTTCCGATGACCCTAATTCGCCTTTGGAGTATTCTCTTGCTTATGTCCGGGACATCCATCTGCGGCATAATCAGAATTCATTCGGAATTAATTTCTCCACGTTGGATTACTCTGCTACGATTCCGCCGAAGTTCAGCTATAAACTGGAAGGGTACGATAAGGAATGGAGCGTTCCGTCCGCTTTGACTTTTGCCGCCTATAAGAATTTGAAACCGGGTACTTACGATTTTCATGTGAAAGCATGCAACGCCGCCGGGCAATGGGGCGAACAGGATACAACACTCCGGATTGTCATTGCGCCGCCTTTCTGGCGTACCGCCTGGGCCTACCTGCTTTATTTCCTGTTGTTGGCTTTTGTACTTTATACCGTCTATCGCATCATCCGTAACATGAATGACTTGCGCAATAAGATAAAAGTAGAGGAGCAACTCACGGAATACAAGTTGGTGTTCTTTACCAATATCTCCCATGAGTTCCGTACTCCGTTGACACTGATTCAGGCTGCTTTGGAGAAGATGCACCGTGTAGGCAAGATACCCAAAGAGATGGCTTATTCCGTGAAAGTCATGGATAAGAGTACGCAGCGCATGCTGAGGCTTATCAACCAGTTGCTTGAGTTCAGGAAAATGCAGAACAACAAGCTTGCGCTTTCATTGGAAGAAACCGATGTCATATCGTTCCTTTACGAGATTTATCTGAGCTTCAAGGATGCCGCCGAGTCCAAGAAGATGGATTTCAGGTTTATACCTTCCGTGGCGTCTTATAAAATGTTCATCGATAAGGGTAATCTGGATAAGGTGACTTATAATCTGCTTTCCAATGCATTCAAATATACTCCGTCGGGTGGGAAGATAGACTTTTCCGTACAGGTGGATGTTACTGCACATAAGCTGGTTATTAAGGTAACCGATTCGGGAGTCGGCATTCCCAAGGAGAAACGCGACCAGCTTTTCAAACGTTTCATGCAGAGCAATTTCTCCGGTAGCAGTGTGGGGGTAGGGCTTCACCTGACCCATGAATTGGTAAATGTCCATAAAGGAACCATAACGTATGATGAAAATCCGGAAGGCGGTTCTGTCTTCACGGTGACGCTTTCTACCGATATTTCGGTGTACGGGGAAAAAGACTTTCTGATACCCAACAATGTCCTGCTCCGTGAGGAGGAAATGGCGCAGAAGCATTTGTCGGACATAGAGAGAGATGAGGTGATGGCTTCCGCTATAAGTGCGGATACCACACCGGATAGGGAAGAGGCGCAGGAGGAAAACCTGCCGGTTGTGCCTTTGAATAAACGGAAGCTATTGATTATAGAAGATGATACGGATGTGCGTGAGTTCTTGAAAGAGGAACTCTCCGTTTACTTTGAAGTAGTGGCAGAAGCCGATGGAAATGCAGGGTTGGAGCGGGCTTATTCGTATGATGCCGATTTGATAATCTGTGATGTCCTGATGCCGGGCCTGTCGGGATTTGAAGTTACCCGGAAACTGAAAAGCGACTTCAATACAAGCCATATTCCTATTATCCTGCTTACCGCCCTGAATGCGCCCGAAAGCCATTTGGAAGGAGTGGAAAGCGGGGCGGATGCCTATATCACGAAGCCGTTCAGTACAAAGCTGCTGTTGGCACGCGTGTTTAAACTGATTGAACAACGGGATAAGCTGCGCGAGAAGTTCTCAAGCGACCTTTCCATGGTACGTCCGGTTATATGCACGACAGATAAGGACAAGGAATTTACCGACAAGCTGACACGTATCGTAGAGGAGCAATTGGAGAATCCTGATTTCACCGTAGATGATTTTGCCTCTATGATGGCATTGGGGCGGACTATATTCTACCGGAAAGTGAAAGGAGTTACCGGTTATGCTCCCAAAGAGTATCTGCGTGTGATGCGTATGAAGAAAGCTGCGGAGTTGTTGCTGAAAACGGACGTCACTGTTGCGGAAGTGGCCTATCAGGTAGGCATCAATGATCCTTTCTATTTCAGCAAGTGCTTCAAGGCACAGTTCGGCGTGTCTCCTTCGGCTTATCAGAAGAATAAGGACAGTGTGTCACAGGCTTGACGGGAGTCGTTGGATGGTATATACCGTCTGTTCCGGCATTGCTATTTGGATAATAGCAATGTGCCTGTTTTTTCGTCTTTTTGGAAATGGATATTGTAATACATTCCGTCGATATCTTCTATGAGCAGTTTGTCGAGCAGGATGGTTTGCAGTTTCTTTCCGGCTTCGGCTATCCTCAGGACACCGCTTGTCTTTTCTCCCGCACCGGAACCACCGTTCCATGAGAGGTGGTACTGGCGCTTTTGACTAAAGTTGCTAAGTGCAATACGGTTGGAAAAGCGGGTAATTCCCCAGCCGTTATCCGTTTCCAACAGAAATGAATTCTCTTCCCAAGAGAATGCGGGAGTGACTTCTTGAAGCGGGGAAATATTGCCGCCGTCATCTTTACAGGCGGTAAACACGGCCGGTAAGATGATAAACTGAAAGGCGAGGATGAATGTATGAATGATTCTTCTCATGATTATGCTGTTTATATGAATTGTTAAGTATTTATTTGTTCAGGGTAAGTTTCAAGATACCGCCGTAGGTAGAGGTGGCTTTTAAATCCAGTTTGCCGTTGTACGCGGACAAATCGACTGTTCCGTTACTCATGTTTACTTTTTGCCCGTTGATGTAGAATGTGGTGAACTCTTCCGCTCCCGGTCCTTCTATGCAGGCAGTGTTGTCGCTGACGTGAATGGCGGCTTCCATGAGCCAGTCCTTTTCGCCTTCGAACGAATAGCCTATTCGGGCGGCATAAAGCCGGCTGCTTTCCGAAGGTTGCAGAAATGTGATATCCGGCAGACTGCCGTCCGCTTTCCGTTCTGCTGTCAATTGGCCGGCGTCCAGACTAAGGAAATCCGCTTCCGTAAGTGTCATGGCTGTGGGCAGGAAACTGTTATTGGCTATTTGGCAACGGCTTTCGTTAATATCGATGATATGTTTTCCCGCACTTCGCGGGCTGTAAGAGAGATTGTTCGTTAGGATATGTCCGTATCCGGCTACATCGACAGCCTCTTCTATCGACTTGCGGTTGAGCATACAATAATTGGACGGATTCATATAGCTGCTGTTGTTCGACCAGAGAATACCGCCCGGATGATGATTGGCATAGAAACCTTTGTTGCTGTTGTAATAGGCAATGCAGTTCTTTACTTCGTGCATCGGTATGACTTCGGGGGCCTTGGGAGTGCTGCTCATACCGTATCCGCCTGCCTTGAAGCCGGTACCGTCTCCTGCTTTGTCGGACATGCCGCCCGGCCGGTAACCGTTGTAAAAAGCCCAGCACTGTTCTATCACGACGGCTTGTCCGGAGTGGATGAGGTCGAAGCCGTCGTCGCTGTTCCACCACGCGCGGCAACCTCTGAATACGTTACCGCTGCCGTTGTTGTCGGGGTGTCCGCCGAATCCATCTACATTACCGCCTTTGCCGCCGTCCGAAACGGTATCATAGTTATTGTAAGCGTCACAGTTCAGTATAAGATTGCCGGCCCCCTTTACCAGATAGAAGCCGATTCCCATACCGTCGTGCATGGACAGGTTTTCATAGATGTTGTTATTGCCGCCTCGGTTGCTGAAACATTCCGATTGAGTGTGTCCCACAATGGTAACTTGCGTACCCACCACTTCGATATTCTTGAAATGCAGGTAGGAACCGCTGACATAGAATACGCTGATACGTTTTCCGGCGGGCTTTACGTGAGAGAGGTCGAACACCGGACGTTCGCCCGGGTAGCCGATATAGCAGATGCGATGCTCATTGTCCGTTCCGCTTTTGTCCATCAGGAATACGCAGGCGTAGATGTTTTCTTTCTCTCCCATGATTTGCGATTCTTTTATGGTGTATTTTCCGCCGCGTATATATACGATGTCGCCGGGCGCCGCTTCCGATTGTGCACGTGCCAGCGTTGCGAAGGGAGAATCGATGCTGCCAGCATTGGCATCGTTGCCATTGGTCGCTACGTAATACTCTTTGGCGTTCAGCATTATCGGCAGGCAGAGCAGAAGGAACAGGATTTTTAATATTTTCATAATGACAGTTGTTTTTTAATGCTATGGATGCAGTCGGGTTTCTTCAGAGGGAACGGCCGTTTCCCTTAAGGGAAACTTCATTTTCCTTTAAGGGAAACTTTGGTTTCCTTGAGGAGAAACGTGCGTTTCCCTTAGGGGAAACAGTTGTTTCTGTCCGGAGAAACGCTCGTTTCCTTCAGGGGAAAACTGCAATCGCTTGTTGTTTAGAACTTTATTCCTTAAATCGGTATCCTCTGAATGTACCTTTCAAATCCGCTCCGAAGTAGAATCCGGGTTGGGTAGGCTGGTTGTAGCCTACATCCTGGGTGGCTATGCTGATACGGTACACAGGGTCTTCGAGGAATGTGTGGAAACGGTATTCCGTGGGAATGGTGCTTACGTATAGACGTAATGCTGTGTTGTCGGTGGTACGTAGCAATACTTCTTCGCGCCAGTCGCCGATGATGTCACCTTGCAGACATGGATTGGATTTGGTTCCGTTATTGCTGGTTGCACCTTCGAAAGTGACAAGTGGCGTACAGGTTTCCACTCTCCAGTTGTATTTACTGATGACATTCCTGTCGAGCATCTCCCGTAGCAAATCTCCGTCCCACCATACAGCCATGTTTATCGGGAGCTTCTTCACTTTGGGTGCCACAACCTCTCCCTTTATATTGCGTATGCCTTCGGAGCGTGCCGACCACATTTCCACTCCGTGCTGGGTGGGGTCGATGTCCGCTGCCATGCAGCGGCCTACATCCGTGCTGTGTGGCAATTGGAAGATGACCTTTCCGGTGGCTGCGTCTCTGAATGTAGAACCGTCTTTCTTGTTTTCGTGACAAGCCCATAGTTGCAGTTGCGGATTGTCGGGGTCGAATTGTGTAAGATGCAGTGCGTCACCGTGTCCCATGCCTGTGGAGTATAATCCTTTTCCGTTGTGGTCTACGGTCATGGAACCGTACACTATTTCATCGCAACCGTCGCCGTCTATATCCGCCACGCGCAGGTTATGGTTGCCTTGACCGGCAAAGTGTTCATTGCCCGGTTGGTCGGTATCGAAAGTCCAGTGATTTTTAAGGTTCTTCCCGTCCCAGTTGAAAGCGGCAAGGACGGTGCGGGCATAATAACCGCGGCACATGACTACGCTGGGATGTATGCCGTCCAGGTAGGCGATACATGCAAGGAAGCGGTCGCTGCGATTGGCACGGTTGTCGCCCCAACCTTTCAGTTCGCCCCGTTGGGGAATGTATTCGATGGATTGCAGGGCTTCTCCCGTCATGCCGGAGAATACGGTGAGGTATTCTTTTCCTTTAAAGATACGTCCCTGGTTGCGGAGTCTCGGTGCGGGGGATCGGGTATCTCCTTTCTTCTTCCGGGGAGTGTACATTTCTCCCGGTTCGCGGTAGTCGGCTGTGGTATCGCCTATGACATTGCCTTTGCCGTCTATGCTTCCGTCGGCTGTGCGCATTACTATTTCGGCCTTACCGTCATTGTCCAGATCGTAAACCATAAACTGGGTGTAATGGGCACCGGCACGGACGTTCTTTCCGAGATTGATGCGCCACAGTTGTTCGCCGTTCAGGCGGTAACAATCTATCAGAACTTCGCCGGTATAGCCGTCGTGGGCGTTGTCGTGAGAGTTGCTCGGGTCCCATTTCAAGATGATTTCATATTCTCCATCTCCGTCTACATCGCCTATGGAAGCATCATTGGGCGAATAAGTGTAGGTATCTCCCGCAGGAGTGACACCGTTTGCCGGCTTCTGCATCGGTATTTGGATATAGCCTGTCGGGGCATTGGCGGGTAGGGTATAACGGCCGTTCTTGCGATTGGTTTCTTTTCCTTTCACAACAGGACGTACTTCGTAAGTTGCAGCGTCCGGGCTTGCGTAGGAGTCGTCATAAAACGTTCCGGCATTTACAGGTTCGGGAGTTATCTTTTTGCCATTACGATATACGTTGAATCCGGTATCCATGGGGTCGGACGAGAGGTATCTCCAAGATACGGTGACGGTAGACGCATCCTTGCGGATAGCAACCACACCCCGTCCGAGGTTTTCGCGTTGCAGTTTCTCGTAGTTGTAATTGGGCTGAGCGTTCAGGCTCGCGGCAATCAGTATCGTTGTAATTAGACAAAGCAGGTGTTTTTTCATGTTATCTTTTGCTTCTTGGATTACGGAATATTGTTTTTCGCTGTCAAAAGTAGTGGATATTTTTCTATTAAAGATGTATATATGTACACAAAGCATGGAAAAAGAGTGCTTTACGGATGGTGGATGAAATTACATGCAAAATGGATAAACGTCATGGCAGATTCGGGGTGTATTGTTTACATTTGCAACAAAATCGGGAAATAAACAGGACGGTTTAACTTTAATAATCTAATAAATATTTAATATCATGAAGATGAAAAAGATTTTTTTGACCAGTGCTGTCGCACTGGCTCTGCTAAGCAGTTGCAATAACGATTATGACGGGCAGGATATTGCCGGGACAAAACTTGCGGTGTCGGCCAGCATCGACCAGGTGAATACACGCTTGAGCGATAGCGGTAGCGAATGGACGGAAGGTGATGCAATCGGTGTAAGCGATAATCTCTCCAATCCGAATCTGAATATCAAATATGTGGCGGGTAGTGCTATGGGTGATTTCACCAGTACCACGGGGATTTATATTTTAGGTAATGAGGAAGTGACGTATACGGCTTATTATCCGTATGCCGGCAATGAAGGTGCGTCTGCCGGAGAACTGCAGTTTAAAATTGTTGATGAAAGTGGTAAGTATGCTGGTCATAATGCGGTAGATTTTATGTATGCTACGGGTACGGCTACGCGGAGCAATCCGAAAGTTGCATTCGTGTTCAAGCATCAGATGAGTAAAGTAAGTCTGAATATAACGGATAGCAATGCGCCCGCAACTAAAGCGGAAACTCCTGTCTCCTATACATTGCAAGGAGTGATTATTGATGGAACTTTCAATACCGGAACCGGTGAAATTACACCGGGTAGCACAAAGGGCAATGTGAAAGTGGATGCTGTATTGGGCACTGCTTCTTCTATTATTTTGCCGCCGGTGGCTGCCGGCAGTGCGGCAGAACCTATCCAACTGGTGATCGAGGTAGGAGATAAAATCTATGCTGGAAGTCTGACTCCCGCTTTGGATGGTTCTCAGGAATATAAGTATTCTGTTGATTTGAGTAAGACGGAAAGTGGAGAGAACTTGCAGATTGATTCTCCGACTATAGACGGGTGGACACCTAATGATGAAGGAAATATTGATGTGGAAGAAGAGGTTAATTATAATCCTACGCTTGAGGTAGGGGATTTCCTTTGCAAAGATGGTACGACTATTGATAAAGATTATGATTTGGCTCAATTGGATGAAGCTGTAAAAGCAAGTATTATTAGTGTTGTATATTATGTGGGTAATCCTCAACCTTCGGTATTGTATGAATATGAAGATGCAGTTGATGCCCTTAAGAGAGATTATCCTTTGTGTACGAAAGGACTTGCCGTTGCTATTAGCAATGCACAAGAAGCAGCAGATCGTTTTGCTACAGCTAAATATAACTACAGCGATTGGTTTAAAGCAGAAGGTAATCAAGTCGCAGAGTCTTATATCGGTTCTGCTTTAAATCTGACATCTGTTTTTGACCATATATTGGGGTATAATAATACACGCGTGATGGAACTAGCTGTTGCCGATGTAAATGATAATACTTTGACAGGTGCGGGAAACTTTATGTCTATACTTACTCAGTATCGTGAGAATAATGTCGTGGCAGGTACTTCTGTTTGGTATCTTCCTTCTTATGCAGAGTTGAAGTTGATGCAGGACAATTATGCGGTTGTATCGGCGAGTATGGCAAAAGTGGGGGCTTCATTACCACAATATACCGAATTTGCAAGTGCTAATAGTGAAGCATTCTATTGGTCAAGTGACCTTCGCGGTAATTCTTATAATTGGATATCTCCATTGGCTGATGTGCCGGAAGGTACTAATCTGTTTGTAAGTCGTACTTCTGGTAGTTTGAAAGGTTATTTCCGCTTTACTCTTGCTTTCTAAACATATCTCGATAATGAAAAAAAGAATATTTGTCTATTCTCTATTGCTTGTGGCAAGTTCCGTGCTTGCCCAAGCTCAAACTTTCAAATTCGATTTCTCGTCCGATAAGAAGGTACAAGAAGGCTTTACTAAAATAACTCCTGCAACTTTATTTAATAATGAGCAGGGCTACGGTTATGATTTTCAGCCAGCTTGGGACGGTGAAAGTAATAAACCGTTCTTCTTTTCGGTGAATGTTCCCGATGGAAATTATAAAGTGACTGTAACGTTAGGGAGTAAGGATGCGGCAGGGAGTACTACTGTTCGCGGTGAATCACGCCGTCTCTTCATCGAAAATCTCAATACCAAGAAAGGAGAGCTCGTAACAGAGACTTTTACAATCAACAAGCGTAATACTATTATCAAGGGAAATCAGAAAGTAAAAATCAAAGAACGTGAGAAGAAAAAATTGAATTGGGACGATAAACTGACTTTGGAGTTTAATGGTGATGCTCCCCGTTTGTCTTCTTTGGTAATTGAAAAAGTGGATAAAATCCCTACCATTTTCCTTTGCGGTAATTCAACGGTTGTAGATAATGATAATGAACCCTGGGCAAGCTGGGGACAGATGATAACCCGTTTTTTTACAGATAAAGTCTGTATAGCCAATTATGCCGAGTCGGGGCTTTCTGCCAATACTTTCATCGGTGGAAAACGTTTGGATAAACTATTGACCCAGATGAAGAAAGGTGATTACCTGCTGGTGGAATTCGGTCATAATGACCAAAAACAGAAGGGACCGGGTAGGGGAGCTTATTATTCTTTCTCCTATTATATCAAGCAATTCATCGATGAGGCCCGTTTGAAGGGCGCATATCCGGTATTGGTGACGCCGACCCGTCGTCGTCAGTATGACAAGGATGGTAAAATCAAGGATACGCATGCCGATTATCCTGCCGCTATCCGGGATATTGCTGCGCGTGAGAATATCCCTGTCATCGACTTGCAGGATATGACAAAAGTGCTTTGCGAAGCAATGGGAGTAGAAGAGTCCAAGCATCTCTATGTGCATTATCCCGCCAATACTTATCCCAGACAGGCACAGGAACTGAAAGACAACACGCATTTTAATACCTTTGGAGCTTATGAAGTGGCAAAATGTGTGATTGAGGGAATGAAAAAAGCAAAGCTTCCCATTGTAAAAGATTTAAAAGCGGATTATATTAACTTTGATCCCTCAAAGCCGGACAAGTTTAAGGATTTTAAATGGAACCTGTCACCATTTACAGAGATAGAAAAACCGGACGGAAACTGATAGCTAACAACTTAAATACATAAAATCATGAAAAAGGAAATTATTACATTGGCATTAGCGGCATTTGCTTTGGCTGGAAATGCGCAGATTTTGAAGAATGACTTATTGAAAGGATACAAGGAAGGAGATAAACTGGAGAAATCCGTTTATAACGAGAAGACGGCTCCGATTGTCATGAATACGTGGTGTGGAGCATTTTCTTCAAAACCCAACACCAATCCGAGTCCTACCATTGGTAAGGAATTGGTTTACGAGGGATATGCGGAAAAAGGTCCGTCCATCAATATAGGCGGCTATCCTGCCGGTACGAAAGGAGCGCGTTTCAGCATTTATTCCATGACTGACGGAAAACAATACGGTCGCGGCACATTCTACTTGTCATGTCTGGTGAATTTCTCCAAGCTCGGAGCAAATGGTATGGCTGATTTTTTGGGACTGAGCGCCAGCTATGTAGGCGGTAGCAATCGTGCCAACATTTATGTGGCTCGTGAAGGCAGTGATAGAATCCGTTTCGGGACAAGCTTGCTGAAAGTGAAAGCTGAAACTACCATGGCTTACGATTATGATAAAACCCATCTGTTGGTGCTGAAACTGGATTATGCCAATCAGAAAGTTTCTTTGTTTGTAGACCCGGAACTGAGTGCGGAAGAACCGGCAGAAGCTTCTTGTATTGCCGAAGGTGATGCGGAGAATGTATTGAAACATGCTATCCGTGCTCTCTCTTTCAGAAACCGTAGCGGTTTCATCGGCAATGTGGGTAATTTCCGTTGGTGCAACAGTTGGGCGGGAATTATTGCAGAGTAATGAGGTTATTTCATTTAACGGACAGATATTGAAAATATCTGTCTGGAATATCAAAAATAAGGTCCGGACTTTCACAAGCCCGGACCTTTTACTTACACAAAAATATTCTATGAGAATCTTATTATTTAATACCTATTTTCTTTGCTTTTTTACCGGCAATACCTAAATCAACCAGCTTGTTGTACATTTCAATACCCAAATATTCGGCAGATTCAGCAGTGAAATGGAGTTGGTCTCTTTGTAATTCGGCTTTAGACATGTCTATGACATAGAAATTCTTGTCTTCTTGGGCAAGTCTGTAAAGCGCAGCTTCCACATCAGCGCTGTATTGCTTGTTGCTACGGGCCACCGTACCGCAGATGAAAGGTAGCTTTTTATATCGTTTGTTCCCGGTTTTCTCCACAAGGAAGCTTCGTACATATGTTACTACAGCCTTTAGGTTTTTATAGTAGTTCTTACCTTTGTGTCGGTCGCTTTCACCCTGATGCCATAAGAAAGCTTTTATCTCATACCCTTCGGGAAGTTTATCCAGTTTATTGTCTATGCACGCTGAGATATTCTCTGTAAATGAGAGCAAAAGCGATTTCCCGCCGGTAGCCGTTGAATGGTTGGCTGCAAGCCATTTCGGGTCGGCCGACCAGTATTTACCGCTTGTGCTGCTACAGCCTGTATCGATGGCGGTTCCACCCAAAGACCATTTTATTACGTAAAACTCTTTTTGAAGTGCCTGCTCCAGCCAGTAATAAGTTACGGCATCATATGCCCAGCGTCCCGGGCGTGCCTTATGTACCATACGGGGCCAGAAGGTTTCGAACTTTCCAGTGATCTGCTGTCCGGCGCTTCCGTAACACCATTGGCAATACTTATATTTATTTTGTTGAATATAATCGGGAAGCGCATGGTTTAACACGCGTCCATCCGTATTGGACTGTCCGGCGGTGATGATAACGGTTGCCGGTTGGTTATTCTTTCCTTTTCCGAAAGTGGCCAGCGAACATAAAATTGCTGCTGTCAATAGAATCTTTCTCATGATATTTATTTAGGGGTTGATTTATCTGTTGCAAAATTACGCAACCTTTATCTCAAATACCTGCAATATTATTCAGATATCCTATACATTTATACAGTGTTTGTATAAAACAGTCTGTAAGTGTCGTGAAAGGTACATGGTGGGCTTTTTTGCATACTTCTTGAACATAATTACATGTGTGGATCGGTTCCGACCGCTACTTTTGCAAATGCAAGACACATGAATAGTATTATGAAATATACATCGCAGTTTTTTATATGATAACTTTAATTGACCATGAAAAATAAGATGAGAAAGATTTATGATTTCAGACGAGCAGTAGCCTCAATACTCAGCCTCCTGTTATTCTTGTTATGTGGCGTTACGGCAACGGCACAGAACCGGGAAATCAGCGGAACGGTACTGGATGAGACGGGCCAACCAGCTATTGGCGCTACTGTGGTAGTGAAAGGAACAAATAGCATGACTATCACCGGACTGGATGGACAGTTCCGGCTTTCCGTACCCAAAGATGCCGGACAGTTGGAGATTTCATACGTTGGATATGAAACGGTCAAGTTGGTGTTGAACACTGGAAAAAGCGTGTATAATGTGAAGCTGAAAGTGGCAGACTTGGCACTGGATGAGGTGGTGGTTATCGGTTACGGCACTGCAAAGAAAGGCAATGTAACCGGTTCTATCGCTACCTTGAAAGGGGAGAAAGTAGCTGATCGCCAGAACGAAAACGTACTGTCTTCGCTGCAAGGACAATTGGCGGGCGTGGAGATTACGACAAACAGCGGAGCGCCGGGTGGTGAACTGGAAGTACATATCCGTGGTGCTGCGTCTATCAATGCCAGTGACCAGCCTCTATATGTAGTAGACGGCATTCCTGTAGACGACCTGAATGATTTGAATGCAGATGACATTGAGTCCATTGATGTGCTGAAAGATGCCTCTTCTTCTGCTATCTATGGTTCGCGTGGAGCTAACGGCGTTATCCTTATCAAGACTAAAGAGGCGCAGAAGACCGGTAAGGTGAACGTGCAATTTTCCGCTTCTTTCGGTATTCAGCAAATGGAGCAGAAACTGGATGTACTGACACCGGCGGAGTGGATTGCCTGGCGTTCGGAAATCAATAACCAGAATTATGTCAGGGCGTATGGTTCAAAAGGTGCTATGGCTACCGATGATTACGAGATACGTTTGGCTTATACCGGTGGTTCCGTGAATACATCGTATATAAATGATCCCCGTTGGACGCAACCCGGATATGGTGACCTGATGACTATTGACTGGCAAGATGAGGTTTTCCGCTTGGCTCCCAAACAGAATTATACGTTGTCGGTATCTAATTCTACCGACCAGTCCAGTTACCGTGTGAGTCTGGGTTATGTAGATCAGAAAGGTATTGCCATCAACACTTCTTATAAAAGACTCAATTTGCGTGCCAATATGCAGACTACAATATTTAACTGTATTACGCTGGGTGTTAATCTGGCTCCTTCCATGTCGTGGAATAACGGAGGAACGGCGGATGCAGTGGCAGTGCTTTCCATGGTCCCGTTTGCCGAGCCGGAAGCAGGAATTTATACGGGTGCGGAGCCTTATAGCAGATATAGCTGGGCCGGAACTCGTGTCAGTCCGGTAGCTACTTTGGAACGTAAGTCCAGTATGACGGAAGATGCACGTATTAATACTTCCGCATTTATCCGTGCCGAGTTGTTTGACGGTTTGCGGGCGGAAGTAACAGGCTCTTATAATTTCCGTAGTACGCAGGCGCGTAGTTTCTTGCCCAGTTCTATTTCTAACCGTTGGAATACGGGTGAAGGTTACTATGCTACAGCTAATCGTACCGACGGGCGTAACCATTCCTACTTGTTTCAGACATTGCTGAATTATGACAACTCTTTTGGCAAGCATACGGTGGGTGCTATGGCGGGTTTCTCGCTGGAAGCCAGAACTTCTTATTCTTCCCGTCTTGCGGCGACGCATTTTCCCGACAATCTGGTGGAGAGCTTCGATATGACTGATGTGGACTTGACTACGGCTTACGCCACTATCGGATATCCGGGACGTATGGCTTCTTTCTTCGGACGTTTGCAATATGAATACGATAATCGGTATTTGATGACAGCCAGTATCCGTCGTGACGGTTCGTCTAAGTTTGGCAAGAATAAACGTTGGGGCATTTTCCCTGCCGTATCCCTTGCTTACCGTATTTCCAATGAGCGGTTTTGGCCGGAGGATTTTGTTATAAATTCAATGAAAGTGCGTGGCAGTTGGGGGGCCAATGGTAATAACTCTCTCTCTGACGGAGCGGCATTGGGACTGATGTCGAGTGCAAACTATTCTTTGGGTGGTTCATTGATGAATGGTTATGCCATGTCATCGCTCGATGTGGAAGATTTGACATGGGAGAAGGTTTACAGTTGGAATGTCGGTGCCGATTTCTCTCTGTTCAACAGTCGGCTGTCGGTGTCATTGGATTATTATCAGAAGAAAACAAGTGACTTGCTTTATAAAGTGACTATGCCCGGTATCATAGGTTTCAGCGACATGTGGGATAATGTGGGCGAAGTGCAGAACAAAGGTTTTGAACTGGAACTGCAGAGCCAGAATTTAACAGGATCTGTGCGTTGGAGCACTTCTTTTAATATGGCTTACAATAAAAATGAGGTGACAGACTTGGGCAATAATGACAAAATATTCAGTAACAGTAATACGCAGGTATTGATGGTGGGACAGCCTATGCGCAGTTTTTATATGTATGATGCCGTGGGTGTGTACCAGTATTCTGAAGATTTGCGGAAATATCCGGTGCGTAAGGGTACGGCATTGGGTGACGTGCGTTACCGTGACGTGAACGACGACGGTGTTATTAATGACGATGACCGTACGCTGGTAGGCAAGCCTAATCCAGACTTCACTTTCGGTATGACGAATAAGTTGAGTTGGAAAGCATTCGACCTGTCTGTTCTATGTACGGCACAGTTTGGCGGTATGCTTTATAGTATGTCACCGGGACGTTATATGGACAATCCGGGTATGGCTATCTCCCAGAATGTCTTTTCCTGGTGGAAAAATATGTGGCGTTCGGAGGAAGAACCGGGTGACGGTAAGACACCGGCATTGAACTCTACTACCGGTGAATTGCGTGATACGCGCTGGCTTTACAGTTCGGACTATATTCGCATTAAGAATATCACTTTGGGGTACAAGTTGCCGCTTAACCGGAAGATTGTACGTAATGCACGTGTCTATTTCACGGTAGAGAATGTATGGATGTGGGATAAATACGACGGTGGATATTCGCCCGAAAACAAAGGCAACAATGCCTATCCGCAAGCGCGTACGTATACGATTGGTGCCAATTTCAGTTTCTAAAGAAATAACCTTTAAAAAAACATCACTTATGAAAACGATTTATCATATATGTATTTACATCACTCTGCTGGCAAGTACGCTGTTTACTACTGCTTCCTGTGAGGACTGGCTGGAAGTGAAATCGCCGACCTCGCGTCCTACGGTGGATTTCTTTCAGACACCCGTTCAGGCCGAACAAGCGTTGTTGGGTATTTATAACGGCTTGTTGCCTGTTCCCGAATATATTCTGCTTATGTCCGACGGTCGTTCGGATGATGTATGGACCGAACCTGCAGATGATAAACAACGTGACTACGTGGACATCAGTGTCTTCAATCCGAATATATATACTGCCGGAACAATAAACAGCGCTTGGAATGCTTTCTATAAAATTGTTTCCCGCTCAAATCTTTTTCTTGAAAGAGTGGAAAAGCTTGAGTTCAATAGCGGAGAGGATGCCGATATAGACGTAAAAGCCACTTTCATGGCTGAAGCACGCTTTTTACGTGCCTATGCTTATTTTGAACTGGTGCGGTATTTCGGACGTGTACCGGTTGCTACCCAATCCTTAAGTGCGGCAGAAGCAATGAGTACACCGCAGTCTGAACCGAAAGACGTGTATGAGGAAGTGATTATTCCCGATTTGCAGTATGCCATAGAAAATATGAAAGAGCAAGCCTATACAAGCAGTGGGGGGATAGCCGAAGCAGGACGCGCTACACTGCCGGCTGCACAGGCTTTGCTTGGCAGAGTCTGTTTGACTATGGCTGGTTTTCCTTTGTATGATACTGCTAAATTATCACTTGCGAAGGAAATGTTGGGTGATGTTATCCAGTATGCAGAGAAGAACAATAAGTACTGGGCGGCTGACGGTGATACTTGGAAACGTATCTGGATTAGCGATAACGACAACAAATATCATATTTTCGAAGTGCAATATGTGGCGGAAAAGAACTACGGAAATCCGGTCGTATTTATGTCTGTACCCAATGTAGGAACAGACTATATCGGCATTCAGATGTCGGGTAATCGCATAACCTGTTCGGATGCGCTGGCAGCACTTTATGAAGCGAACAGGGCGGATGTGCGTTATGAGGCGACGGTCGACCCCAAGAAGAACTATTTCACAAAGTTTTTCGAACATAAAATCAAACGGAAAGAACTGGGATATAGTGATATCGACGGGCAAATAGTGGATCGTACTTATTTCCCCATCAACTATCCGCTCATCCGTTTAGAAGATGTGATGTTGATGTATGCCGAGATTGTAGGGCCTACGGATGAAGGTGTGCGGTTGGTAAACAAAATACGTACCCGCGCCGGGCTGGCGGAATTGAGCGCTGTACAGAAAACGGAAAATGCTTTCTTGCAGTGTGTGGAAGATGAACGTCGGCGCGAACTTGCCTTTGAAGGTATTCGCTGGCACGACCTCGTGCGTCACAATACATACATGGAAAAGGTACGTGCCAAATTCTCGGACAAAGCAGCCGGAACTTCTGTCTATGATAACTATATCAATAACGTACAGCCGGGTACTTATCTTTATCCTATCCCCGATACGCAAATGAAAGCGAAGGAAGGACTGTATCAGCAAAACGAAGCATATAAGTAATGAATGGCTAAACTAAAAGAATACTAATGAATTATAGCAATAAGAACATGAAGAGCAACTTTTATCTACTTACCTTTCTGTTGATAATCTTTTTCACGATAAACGGTTATGCGGCAGAGCGCAAGAAGTATAATTTTAACAGTGAATGGCGCCTGCAGGTGGGTGACTTTCCACAGGCAAAGAAGCTTGACTTTAAAGATAGCAGTTGGAAGCAAGTTACGTTGCCCCATGCCTTCAACGAAGATGAGGCTTTCAGAATATCCATCGAACAGCATACCGATACGGTTGTCTGGTATCGCAAGCATTTCCGGATAGAGGAACTGAGCGGCAAAAAGGTGTTTGTGGAATTCGAGGGAGTTCGACAAGGTGGGGAGTTTTTCCTGAATGGACAATATTTGGGATTGCATGAAAATGGTGTCATGGCTGTAGGCTTTGATCTTACTCCGTATATGAAGGAAGGAGATAATGTGCTTGCCGTGCGTACGGACAACAATTGGTTTTATCGCGAGAAGCGTACTAACTCTAAGTTTCAGTGGAGTGACCGTAATTTCAATGCCAACTATGGCGGTATTCCCAAAAATGTGTTTTTATATGTGACGGATGAAGTGTATCAGACATTGCCTCTATACAGCAATCTGAAAACAACCGGTGTATATGTATATGCAACCGATTTCGATATCAAGGGTCGTAAGGCGAAGATACATGCCGAGTCTGAGGTGAGAAACGACAGCCGCGAAACACGCAGTTTCAGTTATCGGGTAACTTTGACCGATGCGGACGGTAAATTGGTAAAAACTTTCAATGGGGATAAAACTGTACTGAAAGCCGGAGAGACGGGAACTGTGAAAGCTGTTGCCGACGTCAGCAATTTGCATTTTTGGAGCTGGGGATACGGTTATCTGTACACTGTGAACACGGCTTTATTGGACGACAAGGGAAAGGTTTTTGATGACGTGGTTACTCGTACCGGTTTCCGTAAAACAAAGTTTGGTGAAGGAAAAGTCTGGCTGAACGACCGCGTTATTCAAATGAAGGGCTATGCCCAGCGTACCAGCAATGAATGGCCGGCAGTGGGGCTTTCCGTTCCTGCATGGCTGAGCGACTATTCCAATGGTCTCATGGTAGAGAGTAACGCGAATCTTGTCCGCTGGATGCATGTCACTCCTTGGAAACAGGATGTGGAGTCTTGCGACCGTGTCGGTCTCATTCAGGCCATGCCTGCCGGTGATGCGGAGAAAGACCGTCAGGGACGCCAGTGGGAACAACGTACGGAACTGATGCGCGACGCTATTATTTATAACCGTAATAATCCGAGTATTCTGTTTTACGAATGCGGCAATGAGTCTATCAGTCGCGAGCACATGATTGAGATGAAAGGTATCCGTGATAAATTCGACCCCTTTGGCGGTCGTGCCATCGGTTCGCGTGAGATGCTCGACATTAATGAAGCGGAATATGGCGGTGAGATGCTTTATATCAACAAGAGCAAGAAGCATCCGATGTGGGCTACCGAATATTGCCGTGATGAGGGATTGCGTAAATATTGGGATGAATACAGCTATCCTTTCCATAAAGAAGGTGCGGGACCGCTTTACCGCGGTCAGCCTGCAACGGATTATAACCATAATCAGGATATGCTGGCTTTGGAAATGGTTCGCCGTTGGTATGATTATTGGCGCGAACGTCCGGGTACTTAAGGGGGGAAAAACGAAACGTATCAATATGTGGTTAGCCTGAAAATGGCTGATTGCTTTGGTATTCAAAATGTTATGGTTGAATAGAGCAGAACGGGCTGGAAAAACCAAACGTTTACATTGCTTTACATTGGGCTTACATTTGAGCCTTGTTTGAACGCCGTTCAAATGAATTACTTTACATTAAAGGCGAAATAGGAGATATTTCGGAAGTGTTATTACCGATTGTTCTCCATGATTCTTTTCTGACCGCTAAGATAGTCAAACAAACAGATTTATACAAGTGAGCGAGGAGATGCGTAATATACTTCCTTTTTTATTTTATCTAAATTATTCCATATAGATAATATTTGGTATATTTGTAGTCAAATAAATGTTATATAATTATGACTAAAGTTATCCATGTGCACTTGATTTACGAGAAGAAAAACCTCTATTTCGGCAGTATTTCTGCCATATTTGATACTTTGACCGAGAACCGGGTTGGCATCACCAAAAGCAGTCTGTTGCATGCCGGTTTGACTGATGGAGCTGTAAAATACACGAAACGTGCTATGATTATCCAGTCACACCTGATAAAGACTACCAGAAAGGGCTAAAACAGCCTTAGAACGTATTAAAAGCCGCTTTTTGCGGCTTTTTTTATGTCTTTGTGGCAAAATAGTACATCTGAAAGAAGACGTCACTTATTTGAACGGTTTGAACGATTGGAAAAATGGGAAGGAGTTACACTTGGAGTTACATTTGGAGTTACAAAATACACAGTGCAAAAACGAAACGTTTTGATTGGAGTTACATTTGGAGTTACATTTTAGGTGTGTTTATTGGTGTTTTCTTGTATGAATACTTCTTTTTTGTAGCCCGTTTTATTTTGATTATAAACTATTACAGGAGGTAAACAATACTATATAAATAATTATTTACTCCCCTATATTTTAATTCATCACTCTAATAATCAATAATTTACTACTTTTCACCCCCTTTACCCCGTAAAACGCGTTTTAGACGGCATTGGCAACTGTAGAATCGCTTGCATCCGAAACACGCCCCGACTTGTCCTGTTTGAGTTGTACAATCATTTGTTTTAATACTCCTATTTCTTCTGCCTGTTCTTTTATTGTTATCTGCTGTTCTTTTATGGTAGATAAAAGTTTATCAAATATTTCAGGAGAAAGGCCTTGGTTGCCATCGAATTTTTCTTTATCTTTATTTTTAGAAACACAGCTTGTTTGTATGTGTTCTGTTGGTGTTGGTTGGCTTGTTTTTGTCATCTCCCCCCTACCTGTTAGAAGCCATTCCGTATTTATGTCTGCAAACATGTTTGCAATTGAAAGGAGGATGTCACTACTAACCTCTGGATATTCATTATTCCTTTTATCCAAATTAAATACTCTATTAAGTTTTTGAGAACTTGATAGATGAATCATTTCACTAAAGCGTTTTACGCTACCATTAGCATAAAAATCGACTAATTGTTTTACTCTTTCATTTACGACTGGTAAATGTCTTGTTGAAAAAATGTTTTCACTTTCTCCCATTTTATTTTTGCTTATTGAAAACATGTTTGTATATTTGCAACGTGTTCAAAGTTTAAACACGCTCCAAAGCTACAAAAAAGGCTTGAAGTAACAATGAGAATTTAAGAAGAAGCAAAATGGAAGCAAAATTTAAAAAGGGACAAAGTGTGAGAATCACCAAAAGGAACGGTGAGGTCATCGATGGTGTAATCCGAGACTGGGACTATAACATTTGTACTTTCGGTCGTGAATATGATGTCGATTATATGAAAGATGGCCAGGTTTGGACTGTGATATGTGTTCCGGAGAATGCGATAAAGGAACTTTTATAATATTCTCGGGCGGTTAGTTCAGTTGGTAGAACACACCAAACTCCCGCAAGGGAGAGGTCATGGTCCGCGGTTCGAGTCCGCGACTGCCCTCTATGATAATTTAAATAATTAGATAGTATGAAAAGAAGAATTGTGGTAGAATACGGTGAGGTGAACAAGATCGCCGAACTGATAGGATGTACGAATGTAATGGTTAGCCATGCACTTGCCTTTCGCAAGAACAGCCGACTTGCGCGTTCCATCCGTAAACTCGCCCTTGAGCGTGGTGGTACTGAAATCGGTGAGGACACTCAAAAGCCTGATTATGATGAAAAACGACTTGCTTGATATATTCGGTGACGAGCTGCGCAAGTTCGCCAGTCTGAGCCGGAAGCAACGCCTTTGCGTGCTTTACTTCTGTCTGAGTCTTGCGACTTTGCTCACAGTCTTTTTTATCCACCCGCTACCGGAGCTTTTCCTGGTATTGAATTTCGGGAATTCTGTACGGTTGCTGAAAAAGCATGTTCCGTTGAGTAATTTGAAGAATTGATAATAATTGAATCAGGGAATGGAATTTTATAATAAAGATTTGTGTGTAACCTATGAGGAACTGACTTCTGGAGATGATCCGGTCATAAAAGCTACTACTCTGCGGCAAAATGTCGCCCGTGGCAATATTGAAAACGCCCACCGAGGCGGTGGTGAAGGCGGGCGCGCACTATACATTTATTCCTCCCTTCCCGAGAAGTACAAGAAACGTTGGGTTGAACGCCATGGCGAGCCCGAGAAACAGATGCGAGAAGAAATTATCCGTAACATAGTGAAGAGAGACGAAAAGGCCGAGAACTTTTTCGAGGAGTACCGTTATGACAAGAACGGTGAGCTGGTCGCCCTTCCCGAGGATGTGAAGAAAGAATACACCTGGAACGCTTCGGTACTGAACGCGCTGATGGAAGAGTTCAAACGTTTGAGTTCATCCAATAACAAGCTGACCGGTTTCCGCCGCAACCTTTGGGAGCTTCTGCTTGTCACGAGTGAGGAGTGGCGTCCGGTGTACGGGCATAGCCTTCCGGGAAGTGTGGGCCGGTTGAAGGCCCTGATAAACAAGTTCCGCCCCGACAACTACAGTGTACTTGTGAGCGGCAAATATGGAAACAGCAACACCCTGAAAATAGATGAGGAACCCGGGCGTTTCCTTGTCGCCTTGAAACGCAGCCGTGTTCCGGTCTATACCGACATGCAGATTTTCGAGGAATACAACCGGGTAGCCCCCGAACGCGGGTGGAAGGCCCTGAAAAGCCCGCGCAGTCTCCGTTCATGGTTCAACAGTCCCCGCATAGAGCCCTTATGGTATGATGCGGTTTACGGTGAAATGAAGGCCCACCAGCGTTACGGCCGCAAGCATAAGACCGAACTCCCCAGCCGCCGTGACAGTCTGTGGTACGGTGACGGTACCAAACTGAACCTTTATTACCGGGATGAGGGTGGCAAGGTCCGCACCATCGGGGTGTACGAGGTCATGGATGCCTACAGTGAAGTCCTGCTCGGCTTCCATATCAGCGAGAACGAGGATTATGAGGCGCAGTACCATGCTTACCGCATGGCGCTCCAGACAAGCGGGCACAAGCCTTACGAGCTGGTCCATGACAACCAGGGCGGTCATAAGAAGCTTGAACGTGTCTCCGACGGTCTGCTTGACAAGATCAGCCATATCCACCGTCCCACCGCCCCTTACAGCGGGCAGTCCAAGACGATAGAATCCGCTTTCGGGCGTTTTCAAAGCCAGGTCCTGCACAAATACTGGGGCTTTACCGGACAGAATATCACTGCCAGAAAAGATTCCAGCCGTCCGAACCTTGAGTTCATCGAGGCCAACAGGGACCGGCTCTATACTCTTGACGAGCTGAAGGCAAAATATGCCGAGGCACGCCGGGAGTGGAACGAAATGAAGCATCCTGTTACCGGCATCCCCCGGATAGAGATGTACGATACAAGTGTAAACGAGGACACGGAAGCGGTGACCGCCCGCGACATGGTGGACATCTTCTGGGTTATGACCTCCCGGCCGAGCACTTTCACCTCTGCCGGCATAGAGTTCACTGTCGGCGGCAGGCCGCGCACCTACGAGGTCTATTCCTCCCCCGGTGTTCCAGACCATGAGTGGCGTCGCCGTAATACCTACAGGCAGTTCTATGTCAAGTATGACCCTTATGATTTCAGCAGCGTCCGGCTGTACTGGAAAGACAAGGGCGGTGCTCTCCGCTTCGAACGCGTTGCCGAACCGTACATGGTGGTTCATCGCGCAATCCAGGACCAGACCGAGGGTGAGGCGGCGTTCATACGCCGGGAACAGGAGGCCAACGTCCATGACCGCATCGAACGTCAGGTCGCAGCCAAGTCCATCGAATACGAGCATGGGGTTGCGCCTGAACAGCACGGGCTGCGCAGCCCCAACCTGAAAGGTGTCACGGCCGAGGTGCAGCGCCAGATAGACCGCCGCACAAAGAAATACAGCCGGCCTCCGGAAGAGGTTGTCCTGGGACGTTCCACAAAGGTAATCAGTAACATTACCTGGGACCAGCTCGGGAAGAAGGAAGTGAGTGTACGCAAAGTGGTAGGAAAATTATAGCAGGAAATTTTAAATAAGAAAAATATGAGTGAATTGAAAAGAGAAGACAAGGATGCCATCAGCGAGAGTCTGAGGGCTTATGTGGCAAAATATCCGAGCCAGACCAAAGCGGCCGGCAGCCTTAAGAACACAAGTGTCGGAACGGTGAGCAACATTCTGAACGGACGTTATGAGAATATCAGCGATGAGATGTTCCGCAATATAGCCTCACAGGTCGGGAGCGTCAATCCTACCGGCTGGCAGATTGTGGAGACCGGTGCCTATCAGGAAATTACCGGAGTGCTTGCCGATGCGCAGCGCTGGCGCAATGTCACCTGGGTGACGGGGGAAGCCGGTTGCGGCAAGAGTACCGCCGCCCGCAGTTATCTTCAGGAACACAGGGAAGTTTTCTATATCCTTTGTTCCGAGGACATGAAGAAAGGTGATTTCGTCCGTGAGATAGCCCGCACGGTCGGCATACGCACGGAGGGCTGCAATATCCGTGAGGTCTGGAGCCTTATCCTTGACGACATTATCCAGATGGACGCTCCGCTCCTTGTATTTGACGAAGCCGACAAGCTTACCGAACCGGTATTCCACTACTTTATCAGCCTGTACAACAAGCTGGAGGAAAAATGCGGCGTGGTCTTCCTGAGTACCGACTATATAGCCAAGCGCATCAGCAACGGGCTTAAATACCAGAAACCGGGTTACAAGGAATTTTACAGCCGTATCGGACGTAAGTTCTATGCACTGGAGCCCACTGACGAGCGGGATGTGTACGCCATCTGTTCGGCCAACGGGGTGACTGACAGGAAAGGCATCGATTATGTCATGAAAGAGGCTTCCGCCTGTGACTTTGACCTGCGCCGCGTCAAGAAATCCATTCATAAGGTAAAACGCATGACGGGGGAATGACCCCCGTTCAAATGCCGTTCAAACGTAATTTTAAGGATATGGAAAATAAATTTGAATACCTGAAAATCGACGGCCGCGACCAGCTTCCCGCTCCCTGGAGCGATTATCCTGTCCTGACTGAATATGAGACGGTAAGTGTTTACCGTAATGGACACGACTACCTGGACGCCCTTGTGGGGCAGCAGGACGGCTGGTGGGTTGCCGGTGTACACATGCAGGTGAACAGTTCCGGTGCCGGTTTCAATCCGGGACGTAAATGGGGACAGTTCTCCACCCGTGAGAATGCCCTTCTGTGGGCACTCGGCTGGATGCTCTGCCATAAGAAGATGCGGGGTCAAGCACGGCAGGCCGTGCTTGACCGAATTGACAATATCCGGCAATTAAAACTGTTTTGACCATGGAAGAAGAGAAAAAGAATAATAAAAAGGCCGGCATGAGGCGTGCCTTGAATGTCAGGGACATTCTGAACAAGAAGTATGACGTGTTTCCTTTCGAGGGGAAATGGAAGGATGCCTTCGACACTCCGGAAGTCCGGGGCTGCTGGTTCGTGTGGGGCAACAGCGGTAACGGCAAGACCTCTTTCGTGATGCAGCTCTGCAAGGAACTCTGCAAGTATGACCGTGTGGCGTTCAACTCCCTGGAGGAAGGTACTTCTCTGACAGTCCAGAACAACCTGCGACGCTTTGGTATGGCCGAGGTGAGCCGCCACCTGGCGTTCATCAAGGAGGACATCCCCACTTTGAAGCTCAGGCTTCGCCGCCATAAAAGCTTTAACATCGTGATCATTGACAGCTTCCAATACACACAGATGACGTACCGTGACTATATCCAGTTGAAGGAGGAGTTTCCGGACAAGCTGTTTATTTTCATCAGCCATGCCCGCGGCAAGAATCCTAAAGGTGATGCGGCCACGAGCGTGATGTATGATGCCGACCTGAAGATATGGGTGGAAGGCTACGTCGCCTTCAGTAAGGGACGTTATCAGGGTTCCACTGGTGAATACACGATCTGGGAGAAGGGCGCCTATGACTACTGGAATGTGGCTGGACCGAAACAGAAAGGAGGCCAGGCATGAGCAGGATAAAGAAACAGCTGGAGATTTGTCCTCCCGCCTATATATGTAAGGAGTCTAACCGTGAGAACTTCGTCAGTACCGGTCACAAGTGCGGTTACTGCAAGGGCAACGGCTGGTTCTGGGGAACGGAGAAGGGCAGCCGCGAGGACGTGCATGTGCCCTGCCCGGTGTGTGGCGGCAGCGGTGAGCTGGATGCGATTATAACAGTGGACTGGAAACCTTCAAACAAGTGAGCCATGAGAAAGGAATATTATAGAATAGAAAGGAATCAAATGGAATTAAAAGAATTGACATTAAAGATATGTGACATCTTCGGATGTAGCAGCATTACTACACTGCCTGATAAGGTTATGTTTGCTTTGTTTTCTCAGAATCCCACTTTGTATTTTGAGAAGTACAAAGAGTTATGCCCTGATTTGACTGTAGATTGGATGCAAAGGGTATATCAGTTCTACCACGCAGACAGAAAGGAAAAGAAACAAGATTATACACCTGTATCTCTTTCTAAGCTGGTTGCTTTTCTTAGCTATACACCATGCGAGAAAGTTGTGTACGATTGTTGCGCTGGTTCCGGTTCTCTGACTATTCAAAAGTGGTGCACTAATCCGGATTTAAAGTTTGTTTGCGAAGAATTGGATACGAATGTATTGCCTATCCTTCTGTTTAATCTTTGTATTCGCAATATTGATGCGACAGTGGTAAACAAGAATATTCTCACTGGTGATATTATCGGTTCATATAAGGTAATCAGAGGTTCAATATATGGAATTATACAGCGTCCGATGTTTCCGGAAACAGAATTTCTAAAAGCTGATGTAGGCATTTCCAACCCGCCATTTAATTTAAAAGTTCCTGTATCTGAAGAAATAATCAAAGCTTTACCTCAGAAATACACTTGTAATTTTGCTTTCGTGGCGCATTGCCTGCAAAGGAGTGAAAGATGTGCGTTGATTCTTCCCAGAGGTGTGCTTACAAGCAAAGAAGAGAAAGAGTGCAGGAGATACTTTATTGAGAAGGGATGGCTGCAAGCTGCTATTTCTTTGCCGGAAAAGATGTTTGAGTCTACCTCTGTAGCGACTTGCATACTTTTGTTTGATAAGAAGAAAACGAGTAAAGATGTGATGCTGATTAATGCGGAGGGAATGAAATCTGTTGAAGTAAGAGAACAACGTGGAGAAGGTGGCGCTTCTCATTACAACCGCATCTATAAAAAGGAATTTAATACTTTTTCAGATGAACAGATTGCTGCTATATGCGAACTTACAGTAAAAGAACAGGATTCATTCTCTAAAAGGCTTTCAATCGAAGAACTGGAGCAAAAGGGATACAATCTTACTATTGGCTCATATCTGCCGATAGAATTAAAAGGAACTATTCATCGAGACTTCAACGCTATAATATCAGATATTAACCGTGTCATCAGAGAACGTAATGTTATTAAGGTGACAGTTAATAAGGTATGGGCTGAACGTCTTGGACTTACAGAAATTATAAAAGATTGCGAATCATCCAATGAAGTAGTGAAAGCTATGAATGAAAGTTTTGCATTTACGAAGTAAAAGAGAAAATTATTGAGAATAAGTATATTCAATCTTCCAATAGTAAAGTATTTTGTATTGAGAATACTGATAAGGAAATATTGTCAAGCATCATGCCTTTCTTTATGAATATGTATAAGCAGCATATTTATTACCTAAATAATGAAGAGAATAGGCTTCTTTCCGAACTTAGAGATTCGATGCTGCCGCTTCTTATGAATGGAGAATTAACTTTTAAAGATTAGCGTAAAACAAGGTATGCGATTATAACAGTGGATTGGAAACCTTCAAATATATAAATTATGGGAAAGAAGAAAGTTATAGAAAATTGTGTGGGTACCGTTAGTGTTTCCACCAGGATTCAGAACGGTGCCGTAACGACCACTTACCAGTTCAAGGCCGGTTTTGCTGCTCACGGCTGGACTGATAAAAGGGCTAAGGACATTATCCGGAAAATGAAGTCCGGTGTGAAAAATATGATTTTTGCGGATAAAGAACATTTTGGTATCACTGATACGTCCAAAGTGACATTTTACGGTGGTGTCAAAGTTCTTGAGTGCGATTATATTCTTGAAAAATAACATATTATCAACCATTAAAATTTAACTGAAATGATTACAGAAAAACAGAAAGAGGCAGTAAAGGAACTCTGCTTGTACGTGGAAAACTTTTGTAAAGAAAATAATCTTAGTGTCTTTATGAGCGTTGCCGCCAGTGAGGACCATCCGGACGGACTTGAGCAGATAGCCTGCTCAATCATTACCGGCAAGACTGAACATATTATCGGCTCTATTTCTGGGGTTGCCAAAGCGAATAAGAATGCCTATATGCTGCTTTCCGTGGGGCTTATGCAGGCCTACACGAGAAAGGCTGACATTAATACTATTCCGTTCAGTGGAGATTTGAGTATGAACTGATGAATGTGGCGCAAAATCGAAAGAAGTTAAATCATGAAAGCAATTGTAAATATAACTACATTTAGAGGAATTAGCTTCGAAGCTATACATTTTTATGGGACGTTACAAATAATAGCTGGTGATGATATAGAACTTTACCGCTCTATTACTCAAACAGAAATAGATAAAGACCCTGAACGTTGGTATGGTTACGATGAAGGAGATTTAACCAAGTCATTTAACTCGTGGAAAGATATTGTAATAGCAGCAGGTGATAAAGCCAAAGAAAAGGGTATCAGCCTTGAAGAGATATTTGTTGAAGGCATACCCAACACCGGAAGCTTACCCTACCATGAAGCACTGAAACCAATAGACACCCGTCCAAGATGTAAGAAATGTGGTAAGGTGTTTGAATCAGGCGAAGGATGTTATAATACTCCAAGGGGGTTATTTTGCGTAAAGTGTTATTAATTCAAATCAAATAAGAAATGAGCCTTGGGCGGCTTTGTAAAACCCATAAATACGAAATATGGAAACTGATATTCAAGAAAACAAAAGGAAGTTTGAAGAACTGAAAGAGGCGGCAAAGCCATTGATAAAGTATCTTTGCGAAAACTATCATCCTCATGTAACTGCAATTGTCACTCCTACAAGTGTAGAGGTAATGGAAGGGATTCAAGTAATTCCCAACATAACCGAATTTATAGTTGATTAATATTCTGCCATGCGGCAGGCCTAAACTGCCGTATGGCTCAAATCAGAACAAAAATGAATATTTGGGGACGTATTGTATGCTTCTTTTGTGGACACATGCCTTATCGAGTTACATGGAATAATACTTTATATATCAGAATGAAGAGAAAAGGTGGTCAAAAGCGAAGTAAGCATATTAATAAATATCACACTAAACATTATCGAGAGTATTGTATCAGATGCGGTAAACTTTTAAAAAAGAAATAACATTACCATGCAGATAGACATCAACACCCGTAAACGGTTAAACAAGCCCGAGAATTACTCGGCGTTTTACAGCCTTTTGAACCGCCTTCCGACATCGGATCGTGACGCACTGAAGGAAAGCATTGTTTCCCAGTACACGGAGGGACGGACCACAAGCCTTCGTGACATGACGCTGAAGGAATACAGTGCCGCTGTGTCTGCCATGCAGAAGTTGGTGTCGCCCACTTACCGTGAGGAGCTCCGGAAGATTCTCCGTCAGAAGCGTTCGGCGGTGCTTCACCAGATGCAGCTGCTGGGCATCGACACGGCCGACTGGGATCGGGTGAACGCTTTCTGCCGGGACAGCCGTATCGCCGGCATGGAGTTCCGAGAACTTGACTGTGAGGCGTTGGACACGTTACAGGTGAAGCTACGTGCCATCCGCCGCAAATGTGAGAATAAACAACAGTAACAACCATTTAATTTTTTAGTTATGGACTTGAAAGAACAGTTAAAGAGCTTGTCCGCACAGGACAGAAAAGAATTGCTGAAACAGCTCCAGCAGGAAGAGAAGGAAAACAAGCGCAACCGTCGCGATGCCTACGAGGGGCTTCGTGCGCAGTTCATGCTTGAAGTGAAGAACAGGCTGTTTCCGGTCGTGGATGACGTGAAAGCCTTCCGTGACTGGGTAGAGAAGGAAGCCGCCTCTTTCCGCGACCTGATGCGTGACTACGGCCAGCTCCGCAAGGATGACCAGGCGAGTTTCACCATCGTGGACGGTGACATGAAGCTGGAAGTGAGGAGTAACAAGGTGAAGAGCTTCGATGAACGTGCCAACCTCGCCGCCGAACGTCTGGTGGATTACCTGAAGCGCTACGCCATGAGCCGGGAACTTGGCACCGATGACCCGATGTACCAGCTTGGCATGACCATGATCGAGCGTAACCGCCAGGGTGATCTGGACTACAAGTCGGTGAGCAAGCTGTACGAACTTGAGGACCGTTTCGACAGCGAATACACCGAAATCATGGACCTCTTCCGTGAGAGCAATGTGGTGTACAAGACTGCGGTGAACTACTATTTCCACAAGCGTGACGAGAACGGTGTCTGGCGCCGTATCGAACCTTCATTCTGTCGTTTGTGATATGGAAAATACAAAGAATATCGCACCACACGTGATGGCTTGCAGACGCTGTGAGGGCAAAGGACGTATTTTTTACACGGACCGGGACGGGGCTTCTTCCTCCTGCAACTGTCCCGTCTGCCTGGGCAGCGGACGTGTGAAGGTCCAAAGCAAGGTGATTACCCGTATCGAACCGTTTGTTCCCGGTAAGGATGATACCGAACTGCTGACCATGTGATTTTGTTCACACTCTAAACAGAAAAAACGCCGCATCCGTTGTGATTGTGGCGTTTTTCTTTTTCCTGATATGCCAAATGCCTAATTTTGCAGTAAATAACTTTTTTATGGCCAAAGGACGAGATAAGGAACTGATTGAACTCCGTGATGCAGCCCTGTGCCGCCGTTACTATTACTGGACGGAGGTGCAGCGCCTGCGCTTTGACGATGCCCTGAAAGTGTTGTCCCGGCAGGAGTTCTTCATTTCGGAAGAGCGCATCATGGCCATCATCCGCCGGAAATCACGCGAAGGAACAGACTACAATCTGAAGCCTGTTCCCAAGGTGAAAGCCCCCCGTCTGACTGCCGCCCAGCTTGAGCTATTTCCCGTAAGATGACGGCATGGCCGATTCATCGTGCAGTGTGAATGAGAACGTCATTTCATAAACCTTGATATAATGTGGCATGGCATACGAGCGGCTTTTCTCGCGTACCAGCGGCGAAGCGTTGTCCGTGCATTGCAGACACTGCAGCGACCTGTATAATTTTCCGGCCAGCTGCTGCCTTTCCTTCACCTTGTCATACGTGCCGGATGCGTAGCTTGTATCGTCGTAACAATCGATGGCCAGCCGGACGGTCAGTACGGATTCGCTTTTCTGTGCCCCGTATCCGAGGTCGTGCCAGTCTGAACTGGTATTTCCAATCAATACGCAGGGGAAAGTAACCGGGTACTGGTCCTCTTCCGCCCCCATTTCCAACTGTCCGTAGTCCTCGTCGATGAGAGAGAGTTCCGGCAGCTCCTGTGCAATCTGTTCCATGATTGCGATAAAAATTTCGTCCATATCGTTATTTGTTTAAAATGTTGGTAATTTCCAGGTCCACCTTTTCCCTGATACGCCGGTTCAATTCTTCGCTTTCGCCCATGAACTGGCGCTGCGGGATGCGGATGTGCAGTTTCTTCTTTCTGGTAAGCGCCATGTTCCTCCAGAACTGTGCCTGCGGATTCAGTTCCTTCGGTTTGGAACGCCGTTTGACGCGTTTCTTTTGCCTTGTGCCGGCTTTTCTTCTTTTTCCCGAAGCCTTGTAGAACCTGGCCCATGCAAAGCGCCTCATGCGGTCTGTGACGGTGACATCGATTTCGCCGCCCCAGTTGTGGACGGGCGCATAGACCTCCTCGTTGAACACTCTCACCCGATAGTCGGCAGGCGTGTATCCGACCGATTTGAAGAGATGCTTCCTGCCGGAGAGCAGCGTTCCGTAGTTGCTGGCGGCATCAGTACCGCCCGAGGAGAGACGTCTGGCTTTGGGCCAAGGGTGGAGTCCTCCATCCACAAAGCCACCCTGCCGGAAATTGTCCTGGAAGTGGTCTTTTGCCATGCGGCCAACGGCGACGGGCAGTTTGCGGCGCATCATACTGTCCAGTCTGTTACGTTTCCGCTTTATCAGTTCCGTAAAATCTTTTATGTCCATAATCATCAGTAATTCAAGAATAATTTATAATTTTGCAACCGAGGCTTCCAATATGCCTTTTATGCGTTATGAATATACCGGAACAAGTGTCAGAATTAGCAAACATCCACGGTTATAACTCCGTTGTTTTATCAGCCAGTTCCCCTGAAGGAAGCATCTATTCTGTGGGCTGTGTTGACGGGGATGGTTTTGAGTTGCCTGTCGGTCTTCCTACCTTTATTCTGTTCGACGGTCAGTCCTGCCGTCTGGTGGACGGTGAGGAGGGACTGACACTTTCTTCCCGTTTATTTGGTGATAAATAGTCCCATGATTTTGGGATTTACCAATTTGTTGTCTATTCTTATCACTCCCACACAGTTGGCTTTCATGTTCTGTATGTAATTGCTTGCATCATCCTTTCCGGTTTGCGGGTCGAAGAACCTTGTCTTTCCTTCAGTCACCTCCGCGCAGAACACGTGTGCGGAGCCGCCTTTCCAGGCACAATATATCTCGTATATTCCGTCCTCTCTGAATTTTTCCCTGAAGTATTCCTTCAGTCGGTTTGCGTTCATTACTTGGTATCCCTTTCTGACCTGCCATTTATAGGTATAGTCATAATCCGGCTTTGTTCCGTCCCGGTTCAGGAAACGTTCTTCCCATGTGATACCTTGTTTTGCCATTTCATTGTATGCGCTTTGTCTGATGTTGGGTTTTGCCTCGGTGTCAAACCCTAACCTTCTGAGCATGTGTGTCACGGTGCAGGTCTGGCAATTCACGCGGTATCCTTCCTCTTTTCCGAATTTCGGATTTTCCTTTCCCTTGTTTGCCTGTTCGTATGTCATAGGCTTGCCTTTGGTAACGCCGAGTGTCTTTTCTATCTTGAGATTGTTGCGGGCGATGTCGGTTTTTTCCTCCAGCGTCAGGTTGTCTGGCATTTCGGCTATCATCTCGTTGATGCGTCTGGTCAGTGCGTCCACGGCTTTTTTTGCTCCCGGATACGCTTCAGTAACGTAGGGGTGTTTGTCTGAGAACAGTTTGCCGTCTTTTCCCGGATTGTTTTCCAGACCGTCATGTGCCTTATTCTGCCCATTTTCGTCCGGTACTGCTGTCGGCGCTTCATCGGTGGCTGTAAGGTCACACTTGCAGTTCCACCGGTCGCCCGGTCGGTGGTTGTTCCAGAACGGATCGTCAATCGGTCGGATGGTATTCCAAAATGGGCGGTGGTCAGCTCCCGGATGAATGGAGGTGGACGGTAGCCATTTGAGATTGGGCAGAATATCGCGTTCGCGCAGGAACTGCTGCCAGTCAGCCGCCTGATGCGCCCGGATGACCGCCGTGTCATACTCCGTCCGCAGCCAGTGACGAACCTGATGGGAAGCAATGGGCAAGACTTCCTGTACCCATTTGTCGAACGGTTTTAAAATGCCGTTTGAATCCAATAAAAGTCGTGCCATGTC